>NZ_JAOEDV010000070.1:0-23559 GCF_029837545.1 Stenotrophomonas sp. GD04024
ACACATCGCGCGCGTGCCAGCCGCGAAGGGATTACGGGGTAGGGCAGAAGCAAGAGCAGGTGCATCCACGCATGGCGTGGATCTACCGGGTCGGATCAACCCAGCATCTCCAGGCCGCGCACTTCGGTGATGCCCAGGCCCGGAACATCGCTGATGCTGATCTCCGATTCGTTGAAATGCACGCCGCCACTGACCGGGTCGAACTGGCCCAGCGACGGGCCGTCCAGATCGACCTTGGTGATCACATCGCTCTTGGCCACCGCCAGGTGCACCGCGGCGGCCACGCTGATGCTCGACTCGATCATGCAGCCGATCATGCACGGCACACCGTAGATGCCGGCGATGTCGGCGATGCGGATCGCGTTGGACAGGCCGCCGGTCTTCATCAGCTTGATGTTGATGATGTCCGCCGCACGCTGCTGGATCAGGTCCATCACCTGGCTCGGGCTGAACACGCTTTCGTCGGCCATCACCGGCGTGTTGACGCGGTCGGTGACGTACTTCAGTCCGCTGATGTCGGCGGCCTTCACCGGTTGCTCCAGAAGCTCCAGTACCACGCCGGCTTCTTCCAGCGTACGCATCGCATGCACCGCCTGCTTGGCGGTCCAGCCCTGGTTGGCATCCAGCCGCAGCAGTGCGCGGCCCTCGACGGCGGCATGGATCGCCTTGACCCTTTCGATGTCCAGGCCGATGTCCTTGCCGACCTTGATCTTCAGCGACTCGAAGCCGCGTTCGATCGCCGACAGCGAGTCGGCCACCATCTTGTCGATGTAGTCCACGCTGATGGTGATGTCGGTGGTGATCACCGGGTCGCCGCCGCCAAGCATCTGGTACAACGGCGCGCCATGCAGCTGCGCCCACAGGTCGTACAGCGCGATTTCCACCGCGGCCTTGGCGCTGGTGTTGCGCTCCATCGCGCTCTGCACCAGCCCGCACAGCCGGTTGAGGTTGGCCACCTCCTGGCCGATCAGGCGCGGTGCGATGAAGTGGCGGATCGCTTCGATGATCGAGCCATGGGTATCGCCGGTGATCACTGCCGTGGCCGGCGCTTCGCCATAACCGGTGTGGCCGGTGTCGGTGCGGATCAGCACCACCACGTCCTCCACGGTCTCCACCGTGCGCAGGGCGGTCTTGAACGGCGTCTTCAGCGGCACGCGCAGCATGCCCAGTTCGATGGCGGTGATCTTCATTCAGGGAGTCTTGGCTCGCAGGCGCTGGACGTTGGTGATGCGGTCGATGTAGCGGAGGCTGTCGCTGGCCATCATCGGCTCCAGCGGCGTGACCGAAACACCATTGAGATGGGCCTGCACACGCTTGCCGTCGGCACCGAACCAGCTGCCGCCTGCCGTATCGTGGATGACCCAGGTGCGGCCGTCGACGTGGCCGATGGCCATCATCACGTGGCCGGGGATGTAGACCAGGTCGCCCACCTGCAGACCGGTGACGGCGCGGTCGCGCACCGTCTTGCCGTCCTTGCTGGTGAACGGCAGGCGGTCCAACGCCGGGCTGACCGCCTGCGCGCTGGTATTGCGCGGCAGCAGCACGCCGAAGCTGCGGTAGATCTCCGAGACGAAACCGCTGCAGTCGCGGGTGTCGTAGTCGTGGCCCCAGCCGTAGCGCTCGCCGAGGAATTTGAAGGCCTGTTGCAGCAGCAGGCGCGGGGTCAGCGGCAGGTAGTCGGCGGCGGTGTCCTGCGAGCGCGGCAGCAGCGCAGGGACCAGTTTCAGGCGACCATCGGCCTCGCGTACCGGCAACTGCACCACCCACGACGCATGCGCTTGTTGCCCGTTTACCGGCGTAGCAGCGGGCCAGTCGGCCAGCACCGGCAGGCGCACGCCCATGTCCAGCTGCAGGCGCGACACGCGCGGTTCTTCCGGGGTGTAGGCGGTCTGCGCGGTGGCGCCAGTGATGATGCGGTAGGGCCCCTTTGCGCCGTAGCCGAGTACCGTGGCCTTGTCACCACTGGCAATCGCGTCGGCCTCGACCCACGCGCTGTAGCGCTCGCTGTGGACGAACAGCCAGCGGCCATCGGCACTGCGATGGACCACGGCGACCTTGTCGCCGGGGAACAGCGCCGATTCCTGGAAGCGGTCGATGTCGGTGTCACCGACGCTGCTGAAAACGCGCTCGCGGGTGGGGAAGGTGCGCAGCGCGGCACGCTTCACCACCAGCCCAAACTGCGGCGCTACCTGCGCGGGAATCGCCTCCAGCCCGAGGTTGGCTTCGATCGCGCTGCGCAATGCCGGTGTGATGGGCTGGCCCTTGTCGTTGTAGAGGGCGCGCGTGGGCCAGCTCGACAGTGCGGTGATGCTGTCGCGCACCGCGGTTGCATCCAGCTGCGCGGGCAGCAAAGCGATGTCCTGGATGTGGCTGTCCTGCGCCCGCATCCGTGCGTTCTGCGCGTCGATCTGCGCGCGGTCGAGGATCGGCGCATCGGCGTTGTCCAGGCGTGCGGCCCAGTACTGCGGGGTCAGGAACGCCTCGTGCAGGCCGATCACATAGGGCAGTGGTGCGCCGGCATCGGGTGCCGGAGTGGTCTGCGCAAAGGCCGGCGCCGCCAGCAGGCACAGCGCCAGGGTCAAGCGGCGCGGCCAATGCCGGTGCCGTTCGCGGGAAGCCAGGATCATGCGCTGCACACCCTCCTCGAATGCCTGTTGGAATATTTATTCCTTTCGGCTGCGAAATCAAGAATAAATTATTGACCGGCATCCCGGCCCGTGTTACACAGCCGTTACCACCCGCGCTGGGGAAGTGTCGCTGTGGATCCTGCCGTTCGCAAACCGCGTCTGACTGCTGCTGCCGGCCTGGGGGCCGCGCTGCTGCTGTGGGCGTGGTCGGCGGGCGCGGAGCCGCCACCCTCGGCCATCCAGTTCGCGCGGGTCGTGCAGATGATCGACGCGGGACGGTTCTCCCAAGCCCATAGCGAGCTGAATACCTGGTCGGCGGCCGATGCGGCGGAACCGGGCGTCAGTTTCGATGACATCGCGTTCCAGGAAGAACGCATGCGGCGCATCCGCCTGGATTTTTCTCTTGACGAAACCGCCGCCAAGGCCGCCGTGCGGCGCTGGATTCCCGACCTGACCGACGAGGAATTCGCGCGCTGGGATCAGCTTGGTCTGATCGAGCACCTCGATATCGATGGCACGCGCTGGTACTTCAAGCGCGCACCGTCGAACCTGTTCCTGCTCAGCGATGAAGCACGTGCACGCCGCCGTGCGGATGCACCGATGCCGGCACCGGGCCCGAACGAAGTGCTCAACGCCCACCACGCGCGCGTGCTTGCCGCGGCCGAACAAAGCGGCAAGGCCTCCGTGCTGCCGCAGCGCATCGAATTCACCCAGTCGCTCACGGTGAAAGCCGATGCGGTGCCGGCCGGCGAGACCGTGCGCGCATGGATTCCATACCCGCGTGAGATTCCCGGCCAGCAGGAACAGGTGCAGTGGCTGGGCAGCATGCCGGGCAAGGCACGCGTGGCGCCGGCCAGCACGCTGCAGCGCACCGCCTACCTGGAAGCCAGGGCGGTGGCCGGGCAGCCCACCCGCTTCGAGATCCGCTACGCGGTCACGATCTTCGCCCGGCATACCGCCATCGATCCGGCCAAGGTGCAGCCGACGCCGGCCGATCCGGCGCTGAAGCCCTACCTGTCCGAGCAGCTGCCACATGTGCGCTTCACCCCGGCGCTGAAGCTGTTCTCCGACCAGGTGCTGCAGGGCGAGACGCGGCCGTATGAGGTGGTGCGCAAGCTGTTCGCCGCCGTTGATCGCATTCCGTGGGCCGGTGCGCGCGAATACTCCACGATCAGCAACATCAGCGATCATGCGCTGCGCGCCGGCCATGCCGACTGCGGCCAGCAGACCCTGCTGCTGATCGCGTTGCTGCGCATGAACGGCATTCCCGCGCGCTGGCAGTCGGGCATGGTGTTCTCCGGTGATGGCAGTGCCTACAACAACCTGCACGACTGGGGGCAGGTCTACCTGGCGCCGTATGGCTGGCTGCCGATGGACGTGACCACCGGCGTACTGGCCAGCGACGTGCCGGCCCTGCGCGACTTCTACCTGGGTGGCCTGGACGGCTACCGCGTCGCCTTCAACGATGATTTCGGCCAGTCCTTGGTGCCGGCCAAACAGCACTACAGCTCGGAAACGGTCGACTCGCAGCGCGGCGAGGCCGAGTGGGCAGGCGGCAACCTGTACTTCGACCAATGGAGCTACGACTTCCAGTGGCGGGTACTGCCAGCCAGGCAACGCTAGCGCGACACATCACACTCCACACCATTCAATTCTTGCAGGAGAGAGCAGGGGATGAAGGCTTACAGCATCAAGCGGGCGGCGTTGTGCGTCGCCCTCGGGGCGTGTCTGGGCGTGATCGCGCCCAGCGCATTCGCACAGGATGGTTCAGTGGTTGGCCGCTTGAGCAGCGATGCCGGCCAGGTACCGGCCGGTGCCACGGTGACCGTACGCAATCCGGCCACGGGCTTCGTCCGTTCGGTACAGGCCGAAGCCAATGGCAGCTATCGCATCCCGCTGCTGCCGGTCGGCACCTACGAGATGGACGTGAGCTTGCCGGGAGGAGCGGCCAGCCGTGTTGGCCAGGTCACCGTCAGCCTGGGCAGTGCGACTACGGTGAACGTGCCGCTGGGTGCGGTCAGCACGCTGGGCACGGTCGAAGTGCGTGCTCCGCAGGTGGTGTCGATGGTGGACGTGAAGTCCACCGAGTCCGCCACCAACATTACCCGCGAGGAGTTGTCGCGCCTGCCGGTGGACCGTGACATCACCGCCGTTGCCCTGCTGGCGCCGGGTGCCGTGAAGGGCAAGGGCTCTCTGGGTGGCCAGGGTATCTCCTTCGGGGGGTCGTCGGTGGCCGAGAACACCGTCTACATCAACGGGCTGAACGTCACCGACTTCTACAACCGGGTTGGCTTCTCCTCCGTGCCGTTCTCGTTCTACCAGGAGTTCCAGGTCAAGACCGGCGGCTACTCGGTGGAGTTCGGGCGCAGTACTGGTGGTGTCATCAACGCGGTGACGCGCTCGGGCAGCAACGACTTCAAGGCCGGCGCCGAACTGGTGTTCGAGCCGCGCGCGTGGCAGTCGCAGGCGCGCGACCGCTACGACGGCAGCGGCAGCCGATACATCACTGCCAGCCGCGACGACTACAGCCGCAGCGCGCTGAACGTGTTCGCCTCCGGTGCGCTGGTGCAGGACCGGTTGTTCTTCTTCGGCATGTACGAAGCCCGCGACTATCGCCCGACATCGACCAACGACGCCGGAACCCGCCTCAACCAGGGCAAGGCCGATGATCCGTTCTGGGGCGGCAAGCTCGACTGGCGCATCACCGACAACCAGATGTTCTCGCTGTTCGGCTTCTCCGATCGCAACAAGACGCTCACCGACGTCTACGCCTATGACTACGAGCGTGGCAGCACCGTGGGTGAACGTGCCAACCAGATCATCAACACCGTGGGTGGCCGCAACTGGTCGGGTACCTACAGCTGGCAGGTGAACAACGACCTGACCATGAAGCTGATGTACGGCGAGAACAAGCGCAACCGCGTGCAGAGCTCGCTGATGGACGAGAACTGCAACCGGGTCTTCGATAACCGCACCGCCAGCCAGGGCGTGCCTACCGCGCTGCAGGGTGACCGCAGCTGCACCAGCAGTTCCCAGCTCGAAGCCGCGCTGGATACGCGCAAGGCGGCACGCGCCGATTTCGAATGGACATTGGGCAACCACCTGCTTCGCTTCGGGCTGGACCGCGAGGAGAACACGTCCGACTACAGTCGCGCCTATCCCGGCCCGGGCGGCCTGCGCTACGACATCTACGCGCGCACGCCGGGTAGTTCGCTGAACGGCGGCGTGGTGCCGGCCAGTGGACTGGTGGCACGCACCCGCCGCTATGAGGTGGAAGGCGCGTTCGAAACGATCAACTCGGCGTATTACCTGGAAGACAACTGGCAGGTGACGCCGAACCTGCTGCTCAACCTCGGCCTTCGCATGGAAGCCTTCGACAACAAGGGCGGCGACGGCAGCAGCTACATCAAGATCGACAACATGCTGGCGCCCCGCCTGGGCTTCTCGTGGGACGTGCGTGGCGATGGCACCACCAAGGTGTTCGGCAACCTCGGTCGCTACTTCCTGCCGGTGGCCAATGTGATCAACATCAAGCAGGCCGGCGGCTTCCTCGACGAACGCACCTGGTATGAGTTCCTGGGCTACAGCGGCGCGGCCAACAACGTGCCGGTGCTGGGCGCACAGATCGGACCGGTGGACAACTCGCAGGGCGACGGCAGCGTGCCGGACCTGCGTGCCGAAGTGAACCGCGACATGGATCCGGTCTACCAGGACGAAGCGATCCTGGGCTTCCAGCAGATGATCAACGAAGCCTGGTCGATCGGCGCCAGCGTGACCTACCGGCGCCTGCACAACGCCATCGATGACATGAACATCACCGCCACCGGCCAGTGCGGTGCGATTGACAGTGTATGGATCATGGGAAACCCGGGCCGCACCAACACCGTGTGGGGCGATACCGATTGTGACGGCCGCAATGATGGCTGGATCAGCATCGATACCTCGAAGGAAGGCTGGGCGCTGTATGACGACAACGGCAACTATGTTGGCCAGCGCGGCTGGGTGAAGCCCAAGCGCGACTACAAGGCGCTGGAGCTGCAGGTCGATCGTGCCTGGGATGGCAAGTGGGGCTTCAACGCGTCCTACACACTGGCCTACGGCCGCGGCAACGCCGAAGGGCCGGTCAATTCCGATACCGACTTCGCCGATGCCGGACGCACCGAGAACTTCGACAATCCGTGGGTCAACTACGGCGGCTATGGCTACCTGGCCAATGATCGCCGCCACCAGTTCAAGTTCCGCGGCAGCTACGCGCTGAGCGAGAACCTGAGCGTGGCCGCGACCCTGGGCGTGCAGTCGGGCAGCCCGATCACCCGCTTCGGCGCAGGCAATCCGTTCGATGCGACCGACTTCCACAGCTATTACGTGTGCGTGTCCAACTGCCAGGCCACGGTGCCGTCCGAACGGGTGTTCGTGCATTCCCCGCGCGGTGGTGATGGGCGCACGCCGTGGACCTACGATCTGGACGTGAGCGTGTCCTACAAGGTGCCGATCCCGACCGACCTGCGCCTGAAGCTGGCGGTGTACAACGTGCTCAACCAGCAGCGCGTGGTGACCGTGGACCAGGACTACGAACCGCAGGACAGCATCGGCACGCCGAATCCGCTGTTTGGCTACGGTACCGGGTTCCAGTCGCCGCGCTACGCGCAGCTGACCGTGACATGGGCGTACTGACGCCCATCGAGCACGCCCGGCGCGGCCTCTGTATGGCCGCCTTGGCAGTGCTTCCGGCTGCGGCACCGCAGCCGGCCGGCGCCGCATCCATCGACGCCGATGTTGCCGCGGTGGTCCGCGCCGAACATCTGCCCGGGCTGGCGATGGCGGTGGTCGAGAACGGACAGGTGGTCTATCGCCATGCGGAAGGCAAGCGCGGCGATGGCGGGCGCATCGATGAGGACACGCTGTTCAAGATCGCCTCCAACAGCAAGGCGATGACCGCCGCGCTGCTGGCGCGGCTGGTGCAGCAGGGCAGGCTGCGCTGGGATGACCCTGTGCAGCGCCATCTGCCGGAGTTCCGCATGCATGACGCATGGGTGGGCCAGCAGATGCAGGTGCGCGACCTGCTGATCCACAACAGCGGCCTCGGCCTGGGTGCGGGCGATCTGATGCTGTGGCCGGAGCCGAACACGTTTACCCGTGCCGACATCATCGCGGGGCTGGCGCACCTGAAGCCGGTCAGCAGCTTCCGCAGCCATTATGCCTACGACAACCTGATGTACGTGGTGGCCGGCGAAGTGGCCGCTGCGGCCGGTGGAAAACCCTATGACCAGCTGATGCGCGAACAGGTGTTCGAGCCCCTGGGCATGGCACGCTGCCAGGTGGGGGCGTGGTCGGTGAAACGCGTGGGCAACGTGGCGCAGCCACATGCCTGGCGCGGCGAACGCAACGAAGTCGTGAACGCCGATGGGGCCATCAGCCCGGACCTGCCCTCGATGGCCGCCGGTGGCATCCGCTGCTCGCTGCGTGACATGACGCGCTGGATGCAGGTGCTGCTGGACCCCGCATTGGCGCCGGATTGGCTGGGTAGTGAACAGCGGCGCAGGCTGTGGACCCTGCACATGCCGATGCCGTTGAGTGAACGGCAGCGGCGCTGGGACAACGCGCACTTCTACGGTTATGGCTACGGCTGGCGGGTGTCGGACATGGACGGGCAGTGGAAGGTGGCGCACACCGGCACGCTGTCGGGCATGTATTCGTCGCTGGCCTTGCTGCCCGACCGCAAGCTGGGTGTGGTGATGCTGATCAACGGCGAGGGCGAGGATGCGCGTACCGCGCTGATGCAGGCCATGCTGAAGCGCTTCACCGCACCCGATGAAGCGCGCCCGGCGATGGCCTACCTGGACGAGCTGAAGACTGGCCAGGCCACGCGGGCGGCAACCGGCCATCAGCGGCCAGCCACTTCCGATGCACGGCAGGCATCGGCTTCCGATCTGCCACGCTGGCAAGGCCGTTACACCGACCCGTGGCTGGGTCCGGCCTCGCTGTGCCCGGGCAGGGACGGCCTGCGCTTCAGCGTGGACAAGTCACCCCGGCTGCAGGCCACGGTACTGCATCGGCAGGGGCGCTGGCTGCTGCGCTGGGATACGCTGGGCGACGAAGCGCAGGCGTGGCTGCAACCGGGCGAAGACCCGTCGCCGACGCTGGACCTGCGCGCCATCGATCCGGACATCGACTTCAGCTATGACTTCCAGGACCTGCATTTCACTCGTACTGGCGATTGCGCTGGCCGCGACCGCCAGCGGCGCTGAGCCGCCGCGCGTTTCAGCGGCCACTGATGCAGCCAGCGCCGGACTGGTGGAGATCCGCACGCTGTCGCCGCATATCGACATGGATATCCGCTACGCCGGCGCGAACAACTTCACCGGCGCGCCGGTACCCGGCTACGAGGCGCCTTCCTGCTATCTGTTGGCACCAGTGGCGAAGGCACTGGCCCAGGTGGAGCAGGATCTGCGCGCAGACGGATGGGGCCTGCGGATCTACGACTGCTATCGACCAGTGCGCTCGGTGCAGGCCTTCATGGCCTGGGTGAACGACCCGCGCGAGCTTTCGCGCAAGGCATTGCAGTACCCGGACCTGGACAAGCCGCGCCTGCTGGCCGACGGCTACATCGCCGAGCGTTCCGGCCACAGCCGCGGTGCCACCGTCGACCTCGGCCTGCTGGATTGCCGCAGCGGTACCTGCACGCCGCTGGACATGGGGACCGACTTCGATTTCTTCGGCCCGCGTGCGCATACGCAGGCGAGCGGGTTGAGCGAGGCGCAGCAGGTGAATCGACAGCAGCTGGTGCGCGCGATGGCCCGGCGCGGTTTCGTGAATTATCCGCAGGAGTGGTGGCACTACACGCTGCAGCCCGAACCGGACCCCGGCACCGCGTACGACGTCCCCGTACGGTAGGGGTATCTGCAGGGCGCCGCCCTGCCGATACCCTTACACTGGCCGCCTTCTCATCCCTGCCCACCCGATGAACCTTCCCCTGCACTTCGGCCTGCTCGGCACCCTGGAAGCCGGCGCCATCGCCCTGCTGGTCGGCCTGCTGGTGTACTTCCTGTGGTCGCGCCTGTGCCGGCTGCTGCACTGGTCGGTGGGCCATGCGATCGGTTGGGCGTGCGTCATCTCGGTGGTGATCTCCACCGGCATCGATGCATGGAAGCTGTTCTACATGGGCATCGTGCGGCTGGAGTCGCCGCTGTATGCGCGCCTGTTCCTGTCCACCATCCACGATCCGAACGAACTGGGCAGCCGCGTGGTGCTGGAAATCGCCGGTGCGCTGGCCGGTGTCGCCTTGGGATGGGTGATGTTCAGTTCGCGGTCATTGGAAAAAACCGTCGACTGACGCAGGTTTTTCGTTGCCTGCCGGTTAAATCCTGCTGCGCTGAATGCGCAGCTTATGAGCCGCTCACTCCGCCCTAACCAGCGTGCTAATGCATGCGCGCTGGCCAGTGGTTAATCGTGCGTGTGCACGCACATCGCACCGCAAAATCGATTCAGAAACGCGGTGGCAGGGTAGGTGCCGTGCGGAAACAACACGCCGCGCAACACCACCCAATCGGTAGGAGACACCCCTGATGACTATTCGCAACCGCAAGCCCCTGATCGCCCTGATCGTCGCCGCCGGCAGCGTGCTGGCCATCCCGGCGATGGCCCAGTCGGCCAAGCAGCAGGCCGCGCAGGCGCAGAACGAAGCCGCGCAGGCCCAGCAGGCGGCGGCACAGGCCGGGCAGGCGGCTGACCAGGCCACCAACGCGGCCGCAGCGGCCTCGGCACAGGCCAATGGCGGTGGCCAGACCTGGGCCAG
This sequence comes from Stenotrophomonas sp. GD04024, assembly GCF_029837545.1. Classification (NCBI taxonomy): domain Bacteria; kingdom Pseudomonadati; phylum Pseudomonadota; class Gammaproteobacteria; order Lysobacterales; family Lysobacteraceae; genus Stenotrophomonas; species Stenotrophomonas sp. GD04024. The sequence goes on from NZ_JAOEDV010000070.1 coordinate 10,423, forward strand.
CATCGATACCGATGGCAACGGCACCATCAGCAAGACCGAGGCACAGGTGAACGCCGGCCTCGCCCAGGTGTTCGACCAGGCCGATACCAACAAGGACGGCGAGCTGAGCGCCGATGAGTACAAGGCCTACGTGGCCGCCCAGCAGGCCGGTGCAGGTGCCGGTGCGGCGCAGGGCCGCTGATCCACACCTGATTCGGGAAAACCGGTGCATGGGGACCCGGGCGGCTACGGCCGCCCGGGTTTTTCCCGTCCACCGGGCCCCTGTATCCTTGGCGGATGAATACCCCCATGCCTGCGCCGTCGCGCGCCATCGGCCTGGTTGGTTTTGACGGTGATGACACGCTGTGGAAGAGCGAGGACTACTACCGCAAGGCCGAGCAGGATTACCTGGACCTGCTGTCGCGCTACGTCGACGTGCACGACACCCAGACCGCCCGCCACCTGCTGGAAGTGCAGCAGCGCAACCTGGCCGTGTTCGGCTATGGCGTGAAGGGCATGGTGCTGTCGATGATCGAAGCGGCCATCGACATCACCGGCCAGCGCATCGACGCCAAGGACATCCAGCGCATGCTGGACATCGGCCATGACACCCTGCGCCACCCGGTCGAGCTGATCGACGGCGTGCGCGCATCGGTGGCGGCCATTGCCGAACAGTACCCGGTGGTGCTGATCACCAAGGGCGATCTGTTCCACCAGGAAGCCAAGATCAAGGTGGCCAACCTGCGCGAGCTGTTCCCGCGCATCGAGATCGTCTCGGAGAAGGACCCGGAAACCTACGCGCGCGTGCTGGCCGAGTTCGACCTGCCGATGCAGCGCTTCGTGATGGTCGGCAACTCGCTGCGCTCGGATATCGAGCCGGTGGTCACCCTTGGCGGCTGGGGCGTGCATACCCCGTACGCGGTGACCTGGGCCCACGAGACCCAGCACGGCGTGGCCGACGACGAACCGCGCATGGTCACCGCCGATACCGCGCACGATTGGCCGGCCGCGCTGGCCGCGATCGAGGCCAAGGCGGCTGCGGCGGCCTGACAGGGGCGGGCGGCTGCGGCAGAATCGGGGCATGAACGTCCGACTGCGCGCACTGATGCTGTCCCTGCTGCTGGCGCCGGCCACCGTGCTGGCCCAGCAGACCGCCGAGCGCTCGGCGGCCTACGCCGTGGAAACCGGTGACAGTTGGGTGGATGCCCAGCTGCAGGACATCAACCATTACGCCGAACGTTATCCCGACGCCTTCCTCGACGAAGTATCGCGCTATGCCGGCGTGCCGCGCGGCTACATCAGCGCCTTGTTCACCATCCACGGCTGGCAGGCCGGGGATATCTATTTCGCCTGTTTCTGGGCCAAGGCCAGCGACCAGACCTGCCGCGACAGCGTGCGCGCCTTCAGCCAGAACCCGGAGGGCGGCTGGGAGGCGGTGGTCAAGCGCATGCCGCGCGCGCCGGACAACCTGCACTACCGCGCCGTGCGCCATGCCATCGTGGCCAGCTACGAGCACTGGGACCGGCCGATCACCCTCGATGCCACCCTGAAGCGCCAGCTGAAGCGGTAGTGCCGGCCGCTGGCCGGCAATTCCTATCCTATGCTCCAGGCATCCAGAGGTTGCCGGCCAGCGGCCGGCACTACCGATTTCCTTCATGTTGCTCTGCATATCGCCGCCGCCGCGCGCTCCGGCGACAATACGGCTTCGAGCTGTTCCCCGTTCCCGTAATCGAGTGACTGATGAGCGCCTCTTTCGTTTCGCCTGATGTGATCCGCCGCCTGTTCGCCCAGGCCATGTCCCGCATGTACCGCACCGAAGTGCCGCTGTACGGCACGCTGGTGGAACTGGTGGAGCGGATCAACGCGCAGGTGCTGGAGCAGGACCCGGCGCTGGCCGCGCAGCTGCAGCGCAACGACGAGCGCGCGCGCCTGGACGAGGAGCGCCATGGCGCGATCCGCGTCGGCACCGTGCAGGAACTGGCCACGCTGCGCCGCCTGTTCGTGGTGATGGGCATGTTCCCGGTCGGCTACTACGACCTGTCGGTGGCCGGCGTGCCGGTGCATTCCACGGCGTTCCGGCCGCTCACCGGCGCCGCACTGGCACAGAATCCGTTCCGCGTGTTCACCTCGCTGCTGCGCCTGGAACTGATCGAGGACGAAGCGCTGCGCGCCGAGTCTGCGCGCATCCTCGAACGCCGCCGCATCTTCACCGAGGGCGCGCTGGCACTGATCGACCAGGCCGAGCGTGACGGTGGCCTGTCGCAGGCCGACGCCGAACGTTTCGTCGAAGAGGCGCTGGAAACCTTCCGCTGGCATGGCGATGCCACCGTCGACCTGCCGACCTACCACGCCCTCAACAAGGCGCACCGGCTGGTGGCCGACGTGGTCAGTTTCCGTGGCCCGCACATCAACCACCTGACCCCGCGCACGCTGGATATCGACGCGGCGCAGGCGGCGATGATCGAGCACGGCATGGCCGCCAAGGCCGTGATCGAGGGCCCGCCGCGCCGTGCCTGCCCGATCCTGCTGCGCCAGACCAGCTTCAAGGCACTGGAAGAAGCGGTGCATTTCCCGGACAGCGAAGGCGGTGATGCCGGCACGCATACCGCGCGCTTCGGCGAGATCGAACAGCGCGGGCTTGCGCTGACCCCGAAGGGCCGCGCACTGTACGACCAGCTGCTGTCGCAGGCGCGCGATGCCGGTGGCGAAGGCAGTACCGGTGGCGACTACGGCCAGCGCCTGCAGGCGGTGTTCGCCAGCTTCCCGGATGACCATGACACGCTGCGCCAGGAAGGCCTGGGCTACTACCGCTACCAGCTGACCGACGCCGGCCGCGCCGCGCCGGAACGCGTGGCCGATCTGCCGGCCGAAGTGCTGGTGGCCACCGGCCTGGCCACCGCCGACCCGATCGTCTACGAGGATTTCCTGCCGGTCAGCGCTGCGGGCATCTTCCAGTCGAACCTGGGTGGTGAAGAACAGCGCGCCTATGCCGCCCACGCCAACCGTGAGGCCTTCGAGCAGGCGCTTGGCGTGGCGGTGAATGACGAGTTCGAGATCTACGAGCGGCTGCAGGCCGAATCGCTGGCGGCGCTGCGTACCTAGTGAAGGTAGAGCCGGCCGCTGGCCGGCTGTTCTGGGGAGCCGGCCAGCGGCCGGCTCTACCAGGGTCCCCGGGCCTCAGCCCTTCATCGTGCCGGTATCCAGCCAGCGCTGGTGCCACGACAGCGCTTCCGGCAGCAGGTGCGGGGTGTGCTTGCCGTAGCTCTCGCGGCTGGCACGGTCGAAGTAGTCCTGCAGCTGCGCGCGGAAATCCGGATGCGCGCAGTTGTCGATCAGCACCTGCGCACGCTTGCGCGGGGTCAGCCCACGCAGGTCGGCCAGGCCCTGTTCGGTGACGATCACCGACACGTCGTGCTCGGTGTGGTCGACGTGGCTGGCCATCGGCACGATCGCCGAAATGGTGCCGTTCTTGGCGGTGGACGGGCTCAGGAAGGCGGACAGGAAGCCGTTGCGGGCAAAGTCACCCGAACCGCCGATGCCGTTCATGATGCGCGTGCCCATCACGTGCGTCGAATTGACGTTGCCGTAGATGTCCACCTCGATCATGCCGTTCATGCCGATGCAGCCGAGGCGGCGCACCAGTTCCGGATGGTTGGAGATCTCCTGCGTGCGCATGATGATGCGCTCGCGGTAGAAATCGATGTGCTCCTTGAACGTCTCGTTGGCCTGCGGGCTCAGCGCGAAGCCGGTGCACGAGGCGTAGCTCAGCACGCCGTCGCGCAGCAGGTCGAGCATGCCGTCCTGGATCACCTCGGTGAACGCGGCCAGGTCGCGGAAACCACTCTTGGCCAGGCCGGCCAGCACCGCATTGGGGATGTTGCCCACGCCCGACTGCAGCGGCAGCAGGTTCGGCGGCAGGCGGCCCTTCTTCACCTCGTGCTTGAGGAACTCGATCAGGTGCGCGGCGATCTGCTCGCTGGTCGCATCGATCGGGCTGAACGGGCTGTTGCGGTCCGGGCCGTTGGTGCGCACCACCGCCACGATCTTGTCCGGGTCGCAGCGCAGCGCGGTGTCACCGATGCGGTCGTTGGCGTTCACCAGCGGAATCGGCTTGCGGTGCGGCGGCAGCGCGGTGCCGTAGTAGATGTCATGCATGCCGTCGACGCCGGCCGGCTGCCATTCGTTGACCTCGACGATCACCTTCTTGGCCAGGTCCAGCCAGGTCTTGTTGTTGCCGACCGAGGTGGAGGGCACCAGCGAGCCGTCCTCGCGGATGGCCGACACTTCGATCACGGCGGTATCGATCTCGCCGTAGAAGCCGAACCACACGTGCTGGGCGACGTGGCTGAGGTGGATGTCGATGTAATCCAGCTTGCCCTCGTTGATGCGGTTGCGCGCATCCGGGTCGCTCTGGAACGGCATGCGCATGGCGATGCCATCGGCCTTGGCCAGCGCGCCATCGAGTTCCGGCGCGGTGGAGGCGCCGGTCATCAGCTTGATCTGGAAGGGATTGCCCTGGGCATGCACCGCTTCGATGCGGCGCGCCAGTTCGACGGGAACGGCCTTGGGATACCCGGAGCCGGTAAAGCCGCTCATGGCCACGGTTTCACCGGGCTGGATCAGCGCGGCTGCGGTCTCGGCGGAGACCACGCGGTCACGGAGACGCGCGTTGGCGATGCGATCAACAGACATGACGACAGTGTTTCTGGGGGGAAACCCGATTATCGGCCATCCTCATCCGTACGGGGGGTTCTACCTTCGTGGAATGGCTTTTCCCCACCGGGGTCACCCGTACCGGTCGGTTTTGTTTTGCAGTGCAGCGTGCAAAGTGCTTTCGCAGCCCGCACGATGGCCCTGCATCCCGACGTGGGGGAGGGAGCAGAGCCCGCTGGCAGTTCGCTGCAAGCGGGCTTTTTTATTGCCTGCCGCCCATTATGAATACGCGACATCCATTATCGGCAGTGCCGGCCTCTGGCCGGCAACCTCCGCACCCCTGCCGGCCAGCGGCCGGCACTACCGGGTCCGTTGCGCCCCGGCCGGGTCGATACAATCGGGCCATGACCCTCGCCCCCGCTGAACTGCCCGCTACCCTGCAGCCCCTTGTCGACCGTGCCCTGGCGCGCCTGGCCCAGGTCCTGCCCGAGCCGATCCCGGCCGAACTGCAGCCGCTGCTGACCCGGCTGGCGGTGGCCAGCGACTTCGCGCTGGATACGCTGGTGCGGCAACCGGCGCTGCTGGCACAGCTGGCCGCGCCCGCTTGCCCGCCGATCCCGGCGCCGGTGCTCGACCCGCTGCAGCCCAGCGACTGGCCTTCACAGTTGCGGCGCTGGCGCACGGCGATGTCAACGCGGCTGATCTGGCGCGACCTTGCCGGGCTGGACGACGTGGCACAGACCCTGGCCGGCGCCACCACCCTGGCCGAAGACTGCCTGCGGCTGGCGCTGGACGCGCTGCAACAGGAATTCGCGCAACGCCACGGGGTCATCCGCGATGACCACGGCCAACCCATGCAGCTGGTGGTGTTCGGGCTCGGCAAGCTGGGCGGTGGCGAGCTCAACTTCAGTTCCGACATCGACCTGGTCTACGCCTACCCGCAGGGCGGCCAATCCGACGGCCCGCGCGCGCTGGCCGCCGAAGAGTACTTCGCCCGGCTCGGCCAGCGCCTGGCCAAACTGCTGGACGAAACCACCGTCGATGGTTTCAGCCACCGCGTCGACCTGCGCCTGCGCCCGTTCGGCAGCGCTGGCCGCGTTGCGCTGTCGTTCGCGGCGATGGACCAGTACTTCCAGCGCGAGGGCCGCGACTGGGAACGCTATGCCTGGCTGAAGGCGCGTGCCGTGGCCGGCGACATCGAGGCCGGCGAGGCGTGGCTGCAGACCCTGCGCCCGTTCGTGTACCGCCGCTACCTGGATTTCACCGCGCTCGACGGCCTGCGCGAGATGAAGGCGGCGATCACCGCCGAAGTCGCGCGCCGCGAACTGCACGAGGACATCAAGCGCGGTGCCGGTGGCATCCGCGAAATCGAGTTCCTGTGCCAGGCGCTGCAGCTGATCCGCGGCGGCCGTGAACCGGCACTGCGCGAGCGTCGCCTGCTGGTGGCGCTGGCGGCACTGGTGGCGGCCGGGCAGATCGCGCCCGAGGATGGCGCCGCGCTGCGCGAGGCCTATCTGTTCCTGCGGCGTTTGGAAAACCGCCTGCAGATGCTGCGCGACGCACAGACCCATGTGCTGCCCAGCGACACGCTGGACCGCGAGCGCATCGCCGTCGGCCTCGGTTATCCGGATTGGGAGGTGCTGCGCGCGGCGCTGGCCGCACAGCAGCAGCGGGTCAGCACCGAATTCGCCGCGCTGCTGGCACCGCGCAAGGGCCAGGCCGCACCCGATGCGTTGGCCAACTACTGGCGCAGCCTGCCCGACGGCAGCAATGCGCCGCTGCTGGCCGAAGCCGGTTTCCTCGATGCCAACGGCGCCGACCAGTCGCTGCGCGACTTTGCCCAGGGCACGGGTGTGAAGTCATTGTCCGATGCCGCACGTGCGCGCCTGGACCGCGTGCTGCCGGCGCTGCTGCATGCGGCCACGCGCTCGCCGCAGCCCGATGCCGCGCTCAAGCGCGTGCTCGGCCTGCTGCAGGCGGTGCTGCGCCGGACCAGTTATCTGGCGCTGCTGGACGAACAGCCGAGCGCGTTGGCGCGCCTGGTCGATGTGCTGGCGCGCAGTGCGCTGCTGGCCGAGCGCCTGGCGGCCTATCCGCTGCTGCTGGATGAGCTGCTGGACGTGCGCGTGTCCGGGCCGATGCCCGATGCCGCCGGCATGCTGGCCGAGTGCCAGCAGGTGCTGGCGGTGGAAGACCCCGAATCCGCACTGCGCTGGCTCAACGAGACGCGGCTGGCGCTCAGCTTCCGCATGGCGATGGCCACGCTGGATGGTCGCCAGGGCGCGGTGCACAGCACGCGGCAACTGGCCGAACTGGCACAGGCGGTGGTGATCACCGTGCTGGCGATGGCCGAGGCGGACATGCGCGCCGCGCACGGCGAGATTCCCGGTGGACGCTTTGCGATCATCGGCTACGGCAGCCTCGGCGGCCTGGAGCTGGGCTTCGGTTCCGATCTGGACCTGGTGTTTTTGCACGACAACCCGGCCGGCGTGGACGCCAGCGATGGCGCGCGCCCGCTGGAGCCGGGGCGGTGGTATGCGCGCCTGGCGCAGAAGGTGATGGCGCTGCTTGGCGCGGTCACCGCCGCCGGCCGCCTGTACGACATCGACGTGCGCCTGCGCCCGGATGGCGGCAAGGGGTCGCTGGTGTCTTCGCTGGCCAGTTACACCGACTACCAGCGCGAACGCGCGTGGACCTGGGAACACCAAGCGCTGGTGCGCGCGCGTGGCGTGGCCGGCGATGCCAGCCTGCTGGCCGCCTTTGAGCAGGTGCGTGCGCAGACGCTGGGCCGCGAGCGCGACCGGGCCACGCTGTATGCCGACGTGATGAAGATGCGCGGGCGCATGCGCACCGAACTGGACCGCAGCGATGCCGCGCGGCTGGACCTGAAGCAGGGCGCCGGTGGCGTGGTGGATCTGGAATTCCTGCTGCAGACCGGCGTGCTGGCGCGCAGTGCGCAGGTGCCGGCGCTGCTCGAGCCGCGCGACACACCGTCGTTGATCGATGCGCTGGGCGCCGCCGGTTTCCTGCCCGAAGCCACCACGCAGGCGCTGCACACCGCGCACGCGACGTTGTTGGAGGTTGGCTTGGCCTGCACGCTGGATCGGCGGCCACGGCTGGCACCGACCACCCCGGCCATTGAAGAGGCGTGTGCGGCGATCACTTCGGCGTGCGTTGAAGCGAAGCTGCCGTTCGCCTGACAGGCAGCGATGGCTGGGCAATGGCGTGCTTCTGGTGGGTGCCAACCTTGGTTGGCACAGGCCATCAGGGTTCATGACCCTGGCAATGGCCCGCCCTTGGTAGGTGCCGACCGTTGGTTGGCACAACCCATCAGGGTTCATGACCTCGGCGAGAGCGTGCCGACCAACGGTCGGCACCCACCGGATCAATGATCTGACCGTTGGCCTGCTGTTGGTAGGTGCCAACCTTGGTTGGCACAACCCATCAGGGTTCATGACCCCGGCAACAGCGTGCCAACCAAGGTTGGCACCTACCAGAGAAGTGCGGTCAGCTGGTGGCGCGCAGCGGCGCCATCTTCCACAGCAGTGCGCGGAACGGGGCCAGCAGGCACACGCCGATCGCCAGCTTCACCGCCAGGTCGCCTGCGGCCCAGCTCACCCACGGCAGGGTCGAACCGGCAAATGCGATCGACCAGAAAATCGTGGTATCCACCGTCGCACTGCAGGTGGTGGCCACCATCGGTGCGCGCCACCAGCTGCCACGGCGCAGGCGGTCGAACACGGTGATGTCCAGCAGCTGCGCCACGATGAACGCCGAGCATGAAGCAATGGCGATGCGCGGCGTGGCCACCCAGATCGACAGCAGCACCGCCACCAGGAACCCGATCCACGCCACGCGGCGGGCCGGGCCCGGGCCGAAGCGGCGGTTGATCAGGTTGCTGACCAGGAACGCGACCGGATAACTGAAGGCGCCCCAGGTCAGCCAGTCATTGATCGGGTACTGCACCAGTACGTTGGACAGCAGCACCACCGCGCCCATCGCCAGCACCGCCAGCATCAGGGCGCGCGGGGTCAGCGGGGCAAACACAGGGGCAGGACGCACGGACATGGCGAGCCAGGGGAATAAAGGGGATTGCCCATTATCCGCCCGGCCCGCGGCAAATCCAAAACCGCTCGTTCAGTTTTACAGCGCTTCGCTCATCACATCGCCAGCGGCATACGCGGTCGGCACGTACGCCAGGGTCTTGCCCTGTGCGCTCTTCACGTTCCAGCCGGCGCCAGCCTCGGTGGGGTCGAAATGCACCTGCTGGCCCACCACGAAGGCGTCGGTCGGGTTTTCGCCCTGCGGCTGCACGGTCCAGCGCAGGGTGGCGGTGTGGTCGGCCTTGTCCGGCACCTGCAGCTGCACCTGGCGCTCGCCCTCCGGCGTGGTCTCCACCTTCTTCACTTCCATCGGCGGCAGCGGCACCGCCTTGGTGCGGGTGGCCTTGCCGTTGCGCTCGCTGGCCTTGAACGGCGCCTTGGACAGCTCGGACAAGCCCATCGAAGCCGCCATCGGCAGCGACAGCACCACGAACGAGGTCACGATCACGCTGGCCTGGCTGCTGTTCAACTGCGGCGCAGCGCCCGCATGGACGGTGGGCACCAGCAAGGCGGAAAGCAGCAGGGCAGAGGCAGGAACGCGCAGGCAACGGAACATGGGACCTCCTGGTCGCCAGAAAAAGGGGATGAAATTCACGGGGTGGCCGCGGCCGCACCGGCCACCGGCACATGGGGAATCACCAGTTCCTGCTGCAGCTGACTGCGCTGGTGCAGGAAGTCGAACACCGATTCCACCGTCACCACCGAGTAGTTGCCGGAGATGCGTTCGCCGGCCGGATGATCGGTGGTGGTGGCGTTGGCCACGAACAGGCGCGCACCCACGCGCTTGCCCAGGCCGATATGCAGCACGCTGGGCTGGTACTTCTGTTGGCGCAGCCACTGCTGCGCCTGTTCGCGCTTGACGATGGCCGGCGCGCCTTCGCTCTGCGCCATCGCCGCGGCCAGCACTTCCAGCACCCACTGGTTGGAGTTCTGGTAGTCGGTGGCGAACGGGTAGGCCACCACGTTGTACTTCGTTTCGTGCAGTGCCTTGGGCTGGATCGAGGGCGATACCAGCATCGCCCGCAGTGCCGCGCGCAGCGGCGCGGCGGGCACGCCGATGCGCAGGTCGGTATGGCCGCCGCTCTCGCCGACAAAGTTGCCCAGGCCCTCGTGGTACAGCTGCGAGCTGTCGGTCTTGCAGCGGTTGAGCAGGTGCATCGCGCGCCAGCGGCCGTCGTCCTCGCGCAGCAGGAAAGCCAGGTGGCTATGGCGCAGGCCGTAGCGGCTCAGGTCCTGGCCACCGCGCGCGGCCACCACCACATCCACATCGGGCAGTGCATCCAAGCGTTCGGCGGTGGTCCAGGCCACATCCAGCATGGCGGCCTGTGCGGCCACGCTGGGGTAGCGCTCGCGGCATTCGGTGCTGTTGGCCCAGGCCGGTGCGGTCGCCAGCAGGCAGGCGGTCAGCAGCGCGGCGCGCGGCAGGCGATAGAAACGATCCATGTCAGTACCTTCAACGGCGGTCAGGGCCGCGTGCCGATCATACGCCGGTCAGCGCAGCGGGCGGTCCACGCCCTTGCGCTTGAGTTCGCGGTCGCAGGCATCGCTGATCGGGGCCACCGGCAACGGCGGGCGCTGGCCCTTCGGGTCGCGCAGCGCGGGTTGCTCGCGGTACGCATCCAGCTGCTGCTGGCACTGGTAGGAGATCGGGTCCAGCTCGGTGGGCGACGTGGAGCACGCGGCGAGCAGGGCCAGCGGCAGCAGGAGCAGGGTGCGCATGGAGGCGTTCAGTCCGATCGGAAACACCGGACTCTAACCGTGCGGCCCAATCGAGATGTTCAAAAATCGCTGAGCGATCGGGTAGTGCCGGCCGCTGGCCGGCAACTGCAGGGTATTTGGTAATGCATACCGCGCTGCCGGCCAGCGGCCGGCACTACCTTGATGCCAGGCGCTGCTTCACCTCGGCGGCGATCCGCGCGGTTTCGCGCAGCGGTTCGATGCGGTCGTACTGCCAGTCCAGCCAGCGCTCCTGCAACCGCCCGCGTTCGCGCAGCTGCTGCTGGAAACGTGCCAGCCGTCCCTGTGCGGTACCCGCCAGCGCCACCCTCACCGGCATGCGCGTGGCGCAGGCTTCAGAGAGCAGGTTCACCGAATCCGGCGAGACCACCACACGGTTGGCCCAGCCGAGCAGGCCGCCATACGGATTCACCCCGTCGCCGCCATCGCCCCAGATCACGTGTGGCAGGTCGGCGAAGGTCGCGCGCAGGATCTCGGCCAATGCGGGCGGCGTGCGCCGCGAGGTGGTGGCCAGCAGGCTGCCTCCCTCGCTGCGGATCTGCTCGGCCAGGGCGCGGAACACACCCACCATCGCCGCCTCGTCCCACGGCGCCAATGGCGTGGGCCCGCCCACCAGCAATGCAGTGCGTGGGCCGGGCAGGGTGCTGAAGCCGGCGAACGCGGCGCGGCCCCAGGCCAGCCAGTCGTCGTCCACCGGGTTGAGGCTGCCGAGCAGGGTCAGCACGTTGCTGCCGCGCAGGGTGTCGTGTTCGGGCACCACCACCACATCCCAATGGCGGGCACTGATACGCGGATCGAGGATCTGCACCACCTGGCTGCCGCGCGCACGCAGCACGCGCAGGGCACCGGCGGCTTGGCGGCCACAGCCGATCGCCAGCGCCGGGGCCTCGGCGGCCAGTGTCGCGAAGGCCTCGCCGTAGCCGTTCACATCGCCGGGCAACCGCCGCGGCGACAGCCAGCGCCAGGGTGCGCGCGGCTGCAGGACCAGCGGCCGATGGGTGCCCTGTCGCAACGCCGAGGCCAGCGCAGCCGCCTGGCGGACATTGCCCGCGCGGCCGTCAGTGACCGTCCAGGGTGCGCTCGATCGTTTCACCATTGGCATTAATTCGTTTCAGCCCTGCTGGGTGTTGCAACAGTCGCGACACTCTACACTGCGGCTCGTCGATTCGCCCCGCGCCGCCCGCGGGCACTGACTTCCCTTCGCCGCCCTGGAGATCCACCGATGTCCCACGCGCTCGACGCTGCTGCCCTCGATCAGCTGTTCCGCACTGCCCGTACCCAGAACGCCTTCCTCGACAAGCCGGTTCCGGCCAGCCTGCTGCAGGAACTGTACGACCTGGTGAAGTGGGGCCCGACCGCGGCCAACACCACGCCGGCCCGCTTCGTCTTCGTCACCTCGAAGGAAGCCAAGGCCAAGCTGGCCCCGGCCCTGTCCGAAGGCAACCATGACAAGACCATGGCCGCCCCGGTCACCGTCATCATCGGCTTCGACCTGGACTTCCACGAAAAGCTGCCGTACCTGTTCCCGCACACCGATGCCAAGGCCTGGTTCGACGGCCCGCAGGAAGGCCGCCACGAAGCCGCCATCCGCAACGGCAGCCTGCAGGGCGCCTACCTGATCCTGGCTGCGCGCGCGCTGGGCCTGGATGCCGGCCCGATGTCCGGCTTCGATGCGGCCAAGGTGGACGAAGCGTTCTTCGCCGGTACCTCGATCAAGTCGAATTTCCTCGTCAACCTGGGTTACGGTGACCCGGCGGGCCTGTTCCCGCGTCTGCCGCGCCTGTCGTTCGACGAAGCGGCGCGCATCGCGTAAGTCGCTGTATCGGTTTCGGGCCGTCACCTTGGCGGCCCCTGTTGCACCCACCCTACGATCCGGAGAGTTCCTGAGATGAGCGCCACCCGTAAACTGCTGCTGCCGCTGGCCCTGACCCTGGCCATCGCCGCCTGCTCCAAGCCGGCCGACACCGCTGCCCCGGCCGCGGATGCTGCTGCCCCGGCCACCACCGAACAGGCTGCCACCCCGGCCGCTGATGCCGCCGCTGCCGCGCCGGCTGCCGAAGCGATCAAGATCGCCTCGGGCACCTACAAGCTGGACCCGAGCCACACCGACGTGCTGGCCCAGTGGAGCCACTTCGGCTTCTCCAACCCCAGCGCGCACTTCGGCAACGTTGAAGGCACGCTGGTGTACAACGCCGAAGACGTGACCAAGTCCAGCGTGGAAGTGAAGCTGCCGCTGAGCGGCCTGAACAGCTTCACCGCCAAGTTCGACGAGCACCTGAAGAGCGCCGACTTCTTCGACGCCGCCAAGTTCGCCGATGCCACCTTCAAGAGCACCAAGGTGGAAGCGGCCGGCACCAACAAGCTGACCGTCACCGGCGACCTGACCATCAAGGGCATCACCAAGCCGGTCACCCTGGACGTCACCGTCAACGGCGGCGGCGAGCACCCGATGGCCAAGGTTCCGGCGGCCGGCTTCGATGCCACCACCACGCTGAAGCGCAGCGATTTCGGCGTCGGCGCCTACGCCCCGAACGTCAGCGATGAAGTGAAGATCCGCATCACCACCGAAGCCACTGGCGAAAAGCCGGCCGCTTGATGCACCCCGCTCACTCGTCGTGAGAAGGCAGAAGGCCCGCTGCAAAGCGGGCCTTCTTTTTTGGGTTCC
>NZ_JAOEDV010000071.1:0-23140 GCF_029837545.1 Stenotrophomonas sp. GD04024
CGCTCTCCCGCCGTGACCAACATGCGCCATCACCGCTGACGGATCACCGCGATGTACCGCACCCTTGCTGCTGCATTGCTCTGCGCTCTCTTCGCCGCTCCCATCGCTTCCGCGCGTGACGTCCCCGGCGAGCTCCCTGCCCGGCTCGACGCCCAACTGCAGGCCAACCGCGAACGCTACGGTATTGCCGGCCAGGCAGTGCTGGTCGCGCACAACGGGAACGTGCTCTACCAAGGCGCCAGCGGTGAGCGCGACCCGGCCACGCATGCGCCTGCCACTGTCGATACCATCTTCGCCTCGCAGTCGGTGGCCAAGCTGCTGACCAGCACGCTGGTGATGCAGCTGGTGGAACAAGGCAAGGTGGACCTGGATGCACCCGCCAGCCGCTATGTGCCTGACTTGCCCACGGCATGGCAGGCGATCCCCGTGCGCGATTTTCTCAGCCACAGTTCCGGCATTGCCGAGTACTACGATCGGGTCGACAACCGCTGGGTGAGCAGGGGCTACAGCGGCGTGGCACCCACCCTTGCCGCCGCTCTGAAGGTGGCGGCTGCCGCACCGATGCAGTTCGCCACCGGCAGCCGCGTGCAATACACCCAGGCCAACTACCTGGTGCTGACGGCGCTGCTGGAAGCGCACTACCGCAAGCCCTACCCGGCCATCGCGCGCGAACGCATCCTGCAACCGCTGAAGATGACCAGCACTTCATGGGGAGCAGCCAGCGTACCCGCGCAGCGCGCAGCGGTGCCGTACATCGGCAAGGACGGCACATTGCAGCCCGCCAACGAAGATCCGTGGCCGGACTACGGCTGGGGCCATGCCGATCTGCAGACTACCGTGGGCGACATGAACCGCTTCCTGCAGGCGCTGGCGACCGGAAAGCTGGTACGCACGGCGACGCTGGAAAAACTATGGCAGCCGCAGAAGCTGAGCGGTGGCGGCAGCAACTTTTTCTCCACTGGTTGGGACACCACGCACAGCGACGACTACACCCAGGTCGGTCACGATGGTGGCACCCGCGTACGGGTGCGGCTGGCCTACAAGGACACGCTGGCCAGTGGCTACTGGGTGTTCGTGTACCTGACCAATGGCAGCGCGCGCAATGTGTGGTCGAGCACGTTGGTGGAGAGCACGATGGCGGTGGCCGCACCTGTCGAGTTTCCGCATGCGGTGCTGTCGGAGCGACTGATCGCCTATGCACTGGATAATGATGCCGGCGCCGCGCAGGCGATGCGGGCCTGGTTGCGCGACGACACGCGGATTACGGGCAACGAACGGGAGCGTGCGATCAATGCGAGCGGCTATGCCATCCGCGGGAGTCTGGGCGCGCGCAAGGCGCTGAAGGTGTTCACCCTCAATACCGAGCTGTATCCGGATTCGGCCAACACCTGGGACAGCTTGGCCGAGTGCCATGCGGCGCTGGGTGAGAAGGAAACGTCTGATCGGCTGTATGCGAAGGCCAAGGCGATGGCGAAGCCTTCACCGTAAACCGATTGTAGAGTCGAGCTTGCTCGACTGCTTCCCTGCATCGGAGTCGAGCAGGGCTCGACTCTACAAATGCAAAAGAGCAGTCGAGCAAGCTCGACTCTACAAGTGCGCGGGCGGCCATACGCCGCCGATGGGTGACGCGGCGCGCGCGACCTGTTAACTTGCACGCCACTTTCGTGGTTTACAGCAGTCCCGCATGTCGCTCTCGTCGTACCGCCCCACTCCGTCGCCACTGTTCCTGGCCGTTTCTCTCGGCCTCGCCGCTACCGCCCACGCCGCCCCGCAGGCCACCACGCTGGATGCGGTGCAGGTCACCGCCGCCGATGCCAGCGCCCAGGCACGCGAGGCGTTGAAGCGCGTGCCAGGCGCCAGCAACGTCATCGACGTGGCCAAGGCCGACAGCCGACTGTCCAGCAGCGCCGATGTGCTGGCCTACCAGCCCGGCATCAGCGCACAGTCGCCAGGCAACGAGGGCACCAAGGTCTCCATCCGCGGCTCCGGCATCAATCGCGGGCCGGGCGCGCATGCCTCGGGCATCGCCGTGTCGATCGACGGCCTGCCGTTGACCGGACCGGGCGGCACGCCCTACGAGCTGCTGGAACCGCTGTGGCTGTCGCGCGTGGAAGTGCTGCGCGGGGCCAACGGTTTCGAGCGTGGCGCGCTGGCACTCGGCGGCGCCATCGACTACGTCAGCCGCAGCGGCCGTGATTCGGCGGGCGTGCAGCTGCATTACGAAGCCGGCAGCCGTGGCTACCAGAAGCGCGGGATCAGCTGGGGGGGTGTCAGTGGCGATGTCCACTACTTCCTGGCCTACACCGATACCGAATTCGACGGTTACCAGTACCATGCACGCGGCGACGGCAAGGGCGCGATGGCCAACATCGGCTGGCAGATCACCCCCAACCTGCAGACCCGCTTCTTCGTTCGCTACCGCGAAACCAATCACGAAACGCCCGGGCGCCTGACCCGCGACCAGATCCGCAACGACCCGCGTGCGGCGAACCCGGCCAACCTGGCCATTGATGCGCGCCGCCCGCAGCCGGGCAGCACGTGGGTGGGCAATGTCACCACGCTGCAGATCGATGAGGATTCCTCGCTGCAGGCCGGGCTGGTCTATCACAAGTACCCGATGGACTTGAACGAGAGCCTGTACCGCCAGCAGCTGGATTACGCCAACCTCAATGCCACGCTGGACTATCGCCAGCGCCACCGGCTGTTCGGCCTGGACAGCGAAACCACCGTTGGCCTGCGCGTCACCCACGACCTGGACGCCGACGTGCGCGAGTCGCTGCGCTTTGCCAACAATGGCTATGCCGCTGGCACGCGCACGCGTGACTTCCGCCACCACGGCACCGACAGCACGCTGCACGTCAGCAACACCCTCACGTTGAACGAGCGCCTGCGCCTGCAGACCGGGCTGGCACTGATCAACACCCGCCGCGATGTGCAGGTGACCTGGCCGAGCAGCGGCGGCCGCCTGCGCGACCACGACTGGGACTACGCGCCTCGACTGGGCTTCACCTGGCAGCACAGCGCGCAGACGCAGTGGTTCGGCAACCTCAGCCGCTCGGTGGAAGCACCGCACCCGTGGTCGATGATCTGGGGCTCGAACCAGTACTTCGGGCCGGGCAATGGACCCTCCAGCGGCCGCCAGCGCGCGCCGGTGCCGATGCAGAACCAGACCGCCACCACGCTGGAACTGGGCGCACGTGGCGACGCTGTGCTGGGCCGCTGGGAACTGACCGGCTACTACGCACACGTGAACCACGAACTGCTGAGCGTGGAGCTGCAGCCGGTGCCAAACCTCTTCATCGCCGAGAACAACGCCAGCCCCACCGTGCACCGCGGCATCGAGGCCGGCTTGGACAGCACGCTGTGGCAGGCCGCGCCTGGTCGCCTGTCATTGCGCCAGGCGTATACCTTCAGCGATTTCCGTTATCGGCACGATGCACGCTTCGGCAGCAACCGCCTGCCCGGCCTGCCGCGCCACGCCTACCAGGCCGAGCTGCGCTTCGATCATGCCTCCGGCCTGTATGCCGCGCTCAATACCGAGTACGCCTCGCGCATCGCGGTGGACTACGCCAACAGCTACTGGGCCGACAGCCATGTGATCTTCGGCAGCCGCATCGGCTACGACGCACCCAATGGCCGCTGGCAGGCCTGGGCGGAGGTGCGCAACATCGGCAACCGCCACTACGCCGCCACGGTCACGCCGGGCTATGACGATGCCGGCAAGGATGTCGCCCGCTCCACGCCAGGCGAAGGCCGCGGCATCTATGCGGGTGTGCGCTGGCGCTTTGATTGAGCCACATTCCGGCCGGGTCACTCTCCATAGCAAAGAACAGCAGCAGCCCGGGTCCGCCGGGCCGGCGCCACCGGGTGCCGCGGATCGTGCAGCATGGACGCTTGAGAACCTGATGCAGCATGCTGGCATCCTTGCCGGGCACGCGTAGGCGGTGTTGCGCGGATTCCACCGCAGCTGCTCCTCAGCTGCGGTCGACAATCCGCACGATGCGACCGCCCTCGAAAGCGAACTCGCTGCGCCCCTTCAGTGCCAGTTCCGCGCCTGCGCGGGGGCCGCCGGCAATGTCCTGCGCGAACACGCCACGCCAGCCAATGCTGGCCAGCGCTACGTCATCCTCGAAGGTCAGCCCAAGCAACTGCTGCTCCCGCTCGCGGAACATCTGCGCCGATTGCCGTGCTAGTTCGCCGAAGGCGTCGATGCCTTCGGTGACCATGGTCAGCTGGCCATCACTGTGGTTCTCGAAGCGCACGTTGTGCGCCAGCACCGCCAACATCGCATCGATGTCGAAACGGTTGTAGGCCTGCAGGTAGTGCTCGATCAGGTGGCGGCAGTGCGATTCGTCCATGGCGGCGTCCAGTCAGGGCCAGCACCGAGTCTCCCGCGACCGTGTGGTCGGATCAAGGCGTCGCCGCGGCCTTCAGCAACTGCGCAGCCACCTGGTCGAACGGGGCGATATCCTGCAGCGCGCGGCACATCGCCACCGCGCCTTCCACGCTGGCGATCACCAGGCTGGCCAGCTCACCTGCGGCGGCCGGTGCATGCCCTTCCGCAATGAAGGCCGAGGCCAGATGGCCCTGCCAGCGTGCGAACACCTCGGCGGCGGCCGCACGGGGCTGGCTGGACATCGCCTCCACCGGTTCCTCCACCGCAGCAGCCAGCACCGGGCAACCGGCACGGAAGCCGGAGCGCAGCAGCCGCTCGCGCCACATCGCCAGGAACTGCTGCAGGCCCTGCACCGCCCCGCCCTTCAGCAGCTCCACCAGCAGCGCTTCCACCCTGTCGCCGGCCATGTGGATGGCGCGCGCCAGCAGCTCCTGCTTGCCACCGGGAAAATGGTGATAAGTGGAACCCAGCGGCGCCTCGGCCAGCTTGGTCACCTCGCGGATGCTGGTGGCATTGAGGCCCACGCGCGCCAGCATCTGTGCCGCGGCATCAATCACGCGTTGAGGCGCATCAGAGGGTCGCGGGCTCACGGCAGGCTCCTTGCTAAGACAGTCGTCATAGATTAGCGTACCGGCCGATCTATAACAGTCGTCATAGCCATGAATCTCTGGTTCCGCCTGCTCCACCTGCTGCTGTGCAGCCTGTTCCGACCGAAGCTGGAAGCGCCGTTCGGGGTCTCGCGGCTGCAGTTCCGGGTGCTGCCCAACGACCTGGACAGCAACCTGCACATGACCAATGGCCGCTACTGGAACATCTTCGACCTGGGCCGGCTGGACCTGATCCTGCGCATGGGCCTGGGCCGGGTGGCACTGCGCGAGAAATGGGCGCCGATCGTCGGCGCCGGCACCATCCAGTTCCGCCGCGAGCTGAAGCCGTTCCAGCGCTTCACCCTGGAAACCCGGCTGGTCGGCTGGGTAGGCTCACGCGGCATCATGGAGCAGCGCGTGCTGATCGGCGCCGAACAGAAGATCGCCACCCGCGCACTGCTGGTCACCGGCATCTACGACCGCCGCGCGCGCCAGTTCCTCGGCATGCCGAAGATGATGGAAGCGATCGGTGTGGTCGCCCCGCCGTCGCCGCCACTGAGTGCGGCCGCCGAGGCGCTGCTGGCCGCCGATGCCGCGTTGAAGCACGACGACGCCTGAGGCCCGTCACTCCACCTTCGGCATGTTCTTGGTCACGCAATGGATGCCGCCGCCGCCACCGGCAATCGCATCGATGTCCACCTGTTCGATCACGCGGCCCGGATACAGCTCTTCCAGCAGCTCACGGCAGTAGCCGTCGGCGGCGTCATCACCGAACTGCGGCGCGACCACCGCGCCATTGATCGGCAGGTAGTTGATGTAGCCCATCGCCAGGTCATCGTTGTCGCGGGTATGCACGTTGTCGCGCCCGTCCAGCGGCGGCGGCAGCGTATGCACCTGCAGGCGGCGGCCATCGGCATCGCTGGCCCCGCGCAGGATCTGCAGGTGCTCGCGGGTCAGGTCGTAATCATAGGAGTCCGGATCGTTGTCGAGGTTGGCGATCACCACGCCCGGACGCACGAAGCGCGCATAGAAATCCACGTGTGCATCGGTGATGTCCTCGCCGGCGATGCCGGGCAGCCAGATGATCTTGCGCAGGCCGAGGTGGTGCTTCAGCTCGGCTTCGATGTCCGCGCGCGACCAGTCCGGATTGCGGTTGCGGTTCACCCAGCAGCTCTCGGTGAGGATGGCGGTGCCATGGCCATCGACTTCGATGCCGCCGCCCTCGCCGACCAGGTCACTTTCCAGCAGCGTTGCGCCGGTCACCTGCGCCAGCCAGGGTGCCACCGCGCCATCGTTGCGCGCGCTCTGCTTGCCACCCCAGCCGTTGAAGTTGAAGTCGACCAGGCCCAGCCCGCCCTGGCCGTTGGTGACGAAGCAGCCGCCGTAGTCGCGCACCCAGATGTCATCCAGCGGCACCTCGAGGAACTCGATGTTGTCGCGGCCGCAGCGATCCTGCGCCTGCTTCAACTGCGCCGGGCGGCACAGCACGCTGACCGGCTGATGGCGGGCGATGGTGCGCGCCAGCCGCGCCACGGCGGTGTTCACCGCATCGGCCTGCGCGCCCCACACGCGCGGCTGCGCAGCAAAGGCCAGGAACACGCGTTCCTGCGGGCCGTGCTCGTCCGGCATGCGCCAGATGCCTGCGCCCGGGCCTGCCGCTGCCACGCGACCCGGCAGGCCGGCCAGACCCAGGGCGGCCAGGCCGCCAAGACCGGCGGCGCCCGCCAGCTGGGTGAGGAAGTGACGTCGGTTGCTCATGACAGGCTCCAGGGCCGGTGTGGGATGGACGCTATGCTGCGCTTGCCGATCTATAAGAACAAACGATAGATTCAGCCATCATCTGAACAGTTCTGCTTATCTGAAATGCTCAAGCACTGGCCACCCCTGAACGCCCTGCGGGGCTTCGAAGCCGCCGCCCGGCTCGGCAGCTTCCATCGCGCGGCCGAGGAACTGCACCTGAGCCAATCGGCCATCAGCCAGCAGATCCGCGGCCTCGAAGACGCCCTGCAGCAGCCGCTGTTCTTCCGCCAGGGTCGCAGCGTCACCCTTACCGATGCCGGCCTCGACCTGCTGGACACCACACAGTCGCTCCTGCGCCAGCTGGCCAGCGGCATCCGCCGGCTCGATCAGTACCGCAAACCCAATCAACTGATCGTCAACACCAGCCCGGCGTTTGCCCGTCATTGGCTGGTGCCGCGCCTGGCCGACTTCCATCGCCTGCATCCCGACGCCGACCTGTGGCTGCTGACCAGCGAGGAAGCACCCGATATGACCACGCAGACGCTGGACGTGGCGGTGCGTGATGACCTCGACTCACAGGCGCAGTGCCAGCATCGGGTGCTGCTGCAGGACCGTCTCTATCCGGCCTGCCATCCGGCCCTGCTCGCCACGCCCGTGCAGCAGCGCCTGACCCTGCATGGCGAGCGCGAGATGGACTGGAGCCAGTGGCAGGTACAGGGCGGCGCGGACGTGGGCCAGCGCCGCGAGGGCATGAATTTCTCCGAGCCCGGGCAGTTGCTGGATGCTGCGTGCCAGGGGCTGGGCATCGCGCTGGTCAGCGAGTTGCTGGCGGCACGGGCATGCGAGCAGGGGCTGTTGCAACCGCTGGATGATGCACGCGTGCGCGGCCCACGCTGGAGCTGGCTGGTGCATGAGGACAGCGCCGCAGATCCGCTGGTGATCAGTTTCTGTGAGTGGTTGCTGGCGAGTCTGCCTGCAACAGCGCGCGCTTGATCGCCGCCTCAGCCAACGGCGACATCACTTCATAGCCCTTCGCGGTCGGATGCACGCCGTCCTCGGCCAACCGTGGGTCCAGACCACCTTCGGCATTGGCCATCGGCGTGTAGTAGTCCAGATACACCAGCTGCTTCGCATCGGCATAGCGCCTCAGGGAAGCGTTCAACGCACGCACCTTGGGCGCTGGAGTGATGCCCGGCATCCACGGATACTCGCTGACCGGCAGCACGGAGGCCAGCACCACGCGGATGCCATGCGCGCGCGCCAGATCCACCATCGCGTGCAGGTTGTCCTCGATCATTGCCTGCGTGGACGGGCCGGTGTTGCCGGCAATGTCATTGGTACCGGCCAGGATCACCAACACCTGCGGGTGCAGTGCCAGCACATCCTGCGGGAAACGCAGCAGCATCTGTGCCGTGGTCTGGCCACTGATGCCACGGTTGAGCCAGCCCCTGCCTGGGAAGAACGAGGCACTGCCCTCCCTGCCCCAACCTTCGGTAATCGAATCACCGAAGAACACCACGCGTGGTTGACCGGGCACTGCCGCAGGCAGCTGTGCGTTGGCGTCGCGATAGCGCTGCAGCTGCGGCCAGTCGGCCAGTTGCTGCTGCATGAAACGCACTTCGTCCGGACGCAGCTGTTCAACAGGCTTGACCAGCAACGGATTGACCGCCGCCTGTTCGGCCGCCTCCAGTGGCGTGCTCAGCGCCATGACAACGGTGATTGCACCGGCAAGCAGTACGGATCCGCGCATGCGGATTCTCCAGATGACCAGACCCGCAGTCTAGCGCTGTGCACAAGGCTCAGCGCGCAGCGGTGCGCGCCGCCACGCCGGTCACCTTCGCCGGCATCCACATGCCCGGCGTCCAGCCGCTGGCGGCCAGGATGGTCTTCGGGTTGTCCTGCTGGATCAGCGCACGCACCGCGTCACGCTTGTCCCTGGCCTGCAGGTAGTAGGCCTTGGCAATGCGGTAACCGACCCAGTAGCCCAGGTCGTAGGGCTCCTGCGAACCGGGCGTGTAGTTGTACAGCCACGGCGACAGGTCGGTGCTGTCGAGGTCGAGTGCGAACGCGCTTTCGATATGCACTTCGCGGCCGCGTGTCCACGCGGCATGGCGGCCATTGCCCACGTTGCCGGAAATCAGTTCGGTGATGAACTCGGCGATGCCCTCGCCCAGCGACACGCGCAGTACCGTCGCATGCGGATCGCCCGGCTCGAAGTCGGTCAGCCCGGTCTGCTGGATGTGCACGTACTCATGCGCGATCACGTGAACGAAGCGGTCCTGCACATTGGGATTCATGAAGTCGGCCGCGCACAGTGCTTCCAGCCCGATGATCACGCCACTTTTCGAGGTCAGCCCGACCGGCCGGCCACGGCCCACCGCGATGGTCACCGGCGGGAACCGGGTCTGCGGGTAGATCGCCTGCAGGTTGGCGAACACGTGCGTCAGGCGCTGCTTCACCACCGGCAGCTCGGCAAGGCAGTTTCGTCCCTGTGCGTACAGCTCGGGCTGGGCGGCCATGGCTTCGGCAATCCGTTCGGGAGTGACCCGCCGCGCCTTGGCCAACTCCGCCAGGCCCAGCGAGCCGTCGGCCATGTACCCACGCAGCTGTGCAACGCTGGGCTTGCCGCCAGCAGCATCGTACAGCGCGTAGAAGCGGGTGACATCCTCGGTGAGGATCTGCGGCGCGGCCGGCTCCGCCGCCATGGCCATGCCAACCGCCCCGGTACAGGCCAGGGCCAACAGGCCGCGCAGGATCATGAACATCGCTCCGTCCTTGGTGGAGTGCATGCGAAGCGCGCAATCTACCACTCTGCCCGGCCCGCCGCAGCAGGCGGGTGCGGCCGCTCCGGCGCTGTGCCAGACTCGCCTCGGCACCTGCCACGGATGATGGAGCACCGCACGATGATGATCGTCCCCGCGTACTGGGCCGAAGCCCGCCTGCAGGCCCGTTTCCGCGGCCGGCCGTTGGTGGTGCGCCGCTTCGGCTGGTCCGACGAAGGCCCGGCCGAGGCCCAGGGGCACGCCGACCGCCGTGCCAATGACGCCCTCAACGCCATCATTGCCGGGCAGGCACTGCCGCGTCGCGAGGTGCGCAGCAACTACGGTGTGGAAGGTGTTCCGATCCGCGAGCAGATCGTGCGGCGCGACGGCGATGTCATCATCACCCGCAACAGCTACGGTGCGCTGTGCCTGAACACCCCGGACGTGCTGTTCGCCGACATCGACCACGCGCCGCCCCCGGCAGGGTGCGTGATGCCCGCCCTCATCGCGGCGGTGCTGCTGTTTGCCGGCGCCATCATTGGTACCCTGCTCTGGCACTGGCTGGTGGGACTGGTGCTGGGCGTGGCGGCAGTGGTGCTGGTGAATACCGCGCTGCTGATGCAACGCAGGCGCCGCCTGGCAGCGGCCGGTGGCGCCGAGGGTGTGGCCCTGCAGCGGGTCGCGACCTTCAGCGAGCAGCATCCGGATTGGCACCTGCGCGCCTACCGGACGCCGGCCGGACTGCGCGTGCTGGCCATGCACGCCACGTTCCCACCCGAGGACGAACAGCTGCAGGCGTTCTTCAAGGCACTGGGCGCCGACACCCTGTACGCGCGCATGTGCCGGTTGCAGCATTGCTTCCGTGCACGGCTGACACCCAAACCCTGGCGCGTCGGCCTGAAGCACCGCATCCGTCCGCCGGTGGCCGCGTGGTCAGCCGAGCAGGCCAACAACCCGGACCGCCTGGCCTGGATTGCCGAATACGAGAAGAAGAGTTCCGGCTTCGCGGCCTGCGCCTATCTGCGCAGCTTTGGTGACACCACGCGTACCCACGCCAAGGCCGAACACGTGCGCGACCTGCATGATCGCCTGTCGCACGCGCTGGACCGGCTGCCGCTGGCGTGAGCGCTGCAGACGCTCAGTCAGCGCCCTGCACGAACGGCTGCCCTGCCAGGGTAGTG
This sequence comes from Stenotrophomonas sp. GD04024, assembly GCF_029837545.1. Classification (NCBI taxonomy): domain Bacteria; kingdom Pseudomonadati; phylum Pseudomonadota; class Gammaproteobacteria; order Lysobacterales; family Lysobacteraceae; genus Stenotrophomonas; species Stenotrophomonas sp. GD04024. Next base: position 10,667 of record NZ_JAOEDV010000071.1, read on the forward strand.
CCCAGCCGCACCGCGACCTGCTGATCGCCCTTTTCGAAGGTCGTGACGCACTCTTTTCCGCCCTTCTGGCATCCGACTTCCGGAAAGCCTTCCAGCGATTCCGGCGCGCCCTGAATCGGCTGGGCCTGCCAGCCGGCCGCATCGAGCAGGCGCTTGGCCTTGGCGTAAGGCATGCCGGCGATGATCCCCAGCTGGGCCAGCTCGGCAGGCAGTGGCTGGGCACCTGCAGTCGAGACCAGGACCAAGGACAACGTTGCAGCAACAAGGATGGCTTTCATTGCACCGACCCGGGACGAACTCACAGGGTCAGCCTAGCTCATTTGCCTGACGCGGGAATGTGCCGGTAACACGCCGTTACCGAGCCTCCACAGTTGATTGCAGTGCACGCCTGATAGATCACTCTGCGCGCCGTCTGCGCCAGGCACCACAGTCCAGCGACTCCAGTGCGAGGTCACTGCGCAACCGGTCCTGCAGCCACCCCATCTGGAATCGGCTGCGCGTCGCTTCGCCGTCCGGCAACAGCGCATTCACCGCTTCGCTCAATGCCGGGCGCCACTCTTCCTGCGCGCCGGCCAACACCTGTTGATCGAACTCCGCCGACGGCAGGCGCTTCCAGGGCAGCATCATCGTCGCCTGCGATGTCGATACCAGTACGACATCCGGGCGTCCCGGCCGGGTCACCACCACGGTCATCATCGGGTAATCGTCGGTCCAGAGACCTTCAAAATGGCGTGCGACACGTGCCTGCAGGCTCAAGGTGGCCAGCGCCTGGCGGGCGAACGCACGCTGCTGGACGAACGAGCATGCGCCCGGCTGCAGGCTGCGCAGCCCCGGGTCCAGCCCCAGTATCGCGGCCCGGTCGAGCCGCGAACTGATCAGATTCACTGTGGCTTCCCGGGTCAGTGGTGCTGCCTGCAGCGCGGCCTCGAAGGCCGCCATGGCGTCGACCGGCAGCAGCTCAGGCAGGCGCGCCTTCACGTCAGGCGCATCCACCACCTGCACACGGGTGGTCATGCCATAGGCATCGCGCTGGATGAGCCAGCGCTCCGACACCGAACCCCAGCCAGACCAGTCGTACGTCACGTGCACGCTCATCCGTGGCGGGACCGCCATGGCAACCGGAGAGACCAGCAGCGCAGCCAGTGCCAGCAATCCAGTCTTCATGAGGCCTCCCCATCCCTTTCAAACAGCAGCCCAGCGTAGGACCGGTTCCACCGGATGCAGAAGGCCGCCCGGAGGCGGCCTTCTGCAACGCCGTCGAGCAGGCTCGACGCTACTTGGCATTCTTCACGTAGGTGTCGAACCAGTTCAGCATTTCCGACACCAGCTGCTCGTTCGATTCCAGCGCGGTGTACCAGTGCGGCTCGTTCGGCAGCATCACCAGGCGGGTGGTACCGCCGTTGCCACGGATCGCCTGGTACAGCTTGCGCGACTGGAACGGCTCGGTACCCGGGTTGGCGTCATCCTCGCCGTGCACCAGCAGCAGCGGCAGCTTGATCTTGTCGGCGTAGAAGAACGGCGAGGCCTTCAGGTACACGTCCTGCGCCTGCCATACCGAGCGACGCTCGTTCTGGAAGCCGAACGGGGTGAAGGTCTTGTTGTACGAACCACTGGTGGCCACGCCCGCCTTGAAAAGATTGGTGTGCGCGATCAGGTTGGCGGTCATCAGGCCACCATGGCTGTGACCGGTCACGCCGATGCGGTTGCGGTCAACCACACCCATGTCCACTGCCTTGTCCACCGCCGCCTTGGCGTCGGCTTCCAGCTGCTCCAGGTAGGTGTCATAGGCGTTCTTCGGGTCGCCCACGATCGGGAACGAGGCATTGTCGATGATCGCGTAGCCGGCCAGCAGCATCAGGCGGTACGGCTGCAGGCGGGTGAAGGTCTGCTGCGAACCGGACACCTGCCCGGCCTGCGCGGCGTTGGCGAAGTCGGCCGGGTACGCGTACAGGATCGCCGGCACGCGCTGGCCTTCCTTGTAACCCGGCGGCGTGTACAGGGTGAACGACAGGTCCACGCCATCGGCACGCTTGTAGGTCACCAGCTGCTTCTTGATCTGGCGCACTTCCGGGGTCGGGTCGACCAGTCTGGTCAGCGCAGTGGCGCTGGAGGCGAACTGCGCCTCGCCGGCCTTCGCATCGGCCACCGCCTCACCCTGCTGGCGGATGAAGGCGTTCGGCGGATCGATCACCGACTGGTGCCAGGTCAGGTAGCGGCCCGGCGTGGCGCTGAAACCGAGGAACTGCTCGTAGGCATCGGCACTGCTGCGGAACAGGCGCTCGCTCTTCAGCGTACCCAGGTCCAGGCGGTCGAGGAACGGACGATCACCCTGCGGCGAAGCGCCACGGCCGCTGAGGAATACATGGTTGCCCTCACGACGCACGACCGGCGCGCCGTTCGGCAGGCGGGTGAAGACCAGGTTGCCGGGGTTGCCGTACAGCTCATCGCTGGACATGTCCCACAGCAGGCGCCCTTCCTTCTTCGGCTGGTCCACGTCGACGATGCGGGTCTGCATCCAGTGGCGGTTCTCGTCGTTCTCGTACTGGAAGGCCACGGCCGGATCGGCGGTCCACGCGAAGCCTTCGAAGCGCTGCGCAGTGCGGGTGATTTCGGTCGGCTTGCCGTTGAACGGGGCCTTCAGCATCAGCACGCGATCACGGTGCGGCACGTTGACCTTCCAGTCGCCCTTGTCCAGCGCTTCGGCATAGACCAGGGTGGCCGGATCGGTGGCGCGCCAGTCGAAACCGCGCGGGCCTTCCGGCACGCCGTGCACCGGCACACGATCGGCCAGCGGCAGGCTGGCGATCGCGGTGGTCTTGCCGCTGGCGATGTCCAGCACCGCCACGTCGTTGGCGAAGCGCTGGTAGGTCACCGCGTGCGAATACGGGGCCTTGATCGACTCGGTCAGCACATGCACGCCATCGGGTGCGGCGCTGACCTCGTTGAACAGCGCCGGCTGCCCGACCGGGCGCACGCTGCCAGCCGCAGTATCGACCACCGCCAGCTGCGAGGCGCCGTAGTAGGCGAACAGCTTTTCGTCATGCACGCTGGTCAGCGTGTCGCGCGCTTCATAGGTACTGCTCTCGCCGCTGCTGCCCAGCGACTCCTGCGCGTCCGGGCCGGTCGGCACTCCACCATTGGACGGTGCCGGGCCCTGGTTGGCCGGCACCAGCTTCACCAGCAGGTTCTGGCTGCCACCCAGCCACTGCACGGTGTTGCCGAAGATCGGGTTCAGCTGCACGTTCGGCACCTGCTTCACCTGGCCGGTGGCGGCATCACCGACCCACAGCTGCACGCTGGTGTCGACCGCGTTCTGGAAGGCGAAGTGGCTGCCATCGGCCGACCACAGCGCGCCGGTGGCGCAGCCCTGCGGCAGGTTCACCTTGGTTTCCTTGCCGCTGCCGGTATCGACCAGGGTGAAGTCGGCCACGCAGGCCGGAATGCCATAGCCGCCGGGGGTGTCATGGCGGCTGCGGTTCTTCGGCTCCAGGCGCACGCCGGCCAGCTTCAGATAGGGCTGGGCCACGCGGCTGATCGACGGATAGGTCTGCGCGGTGGTCAGCAGCAGGCGCTGGCCACCCGGTGCCACGTTCGGTGCCGGCGGCGGCGGTGCCTTCAGCACCTTGAGCAGGTGTTCCGGCGGCTTCGCGTAATCGGCAAGCGCCGGGCCAGCGGCCAGCAGGCCGACGGTGGCAACGGCAATGGCCGCCGCCAGAGAGGTTCGACGGATCAGCATCCTTATCCCCTGGGGTGTGAATGGGCGCCCGAGGACGGGCAAGGGCCCGAATCTAGCACCGCAGGGGCTGTAGTGAATGGGCCGGAAGGACTAGTGGCCGGATGGGGCAAAGTGCAGCGCCGGGAGGTGCCGGGGAACTGCCGGCACCTGCCAGGCGTGGCCTGGCACTACTGCTGGGCGTGCAGGTCCCAGGTGGCCAGGTAGTCCGGGTCGACCACGATCATGCCGCTGTTGCGCATGCGGTACTCGCCCGGTTCGGCGGGCAGGTACTGGTCGAGCATCGGCGGCAGGTAGCGCTCGTGGCCATCGTTCTCGTCGGCCAGCACCACGCCTTCGTCAGCGCTGATGCGCAGCACCGTACCCGCGTACTGCTCCAGCCCCTGCACCTGGCCATCACCGCCATAGCGGGTGACACCGACCAGCACCAGCTTGCCGATCATTTCCTCGACCTTGGCATCGTCCAGGGGAGGCAACATGGGATTGAATTCGTCGCTCATCGGTGCACCTCCAAAGCCTGCAGGGACAGCGTGGACACAGTGGCCTTCCACGCAGGCGATGCCTCGGGCATCGCAATCGGCAACGTGGAAACGGCAGGTGTCTGGATCGCCGGAAACGGCAGCGGCGTGCCGGATCAGCGGTGTGTGAAGCGTGGCAGGTGTTGCGGGTGACGGCCATCCATGCCGGCATGTCTGGCCCTGTCAGACCAGGGTCAACACCACGCGTTGCAGTACATGCAGAGTGAAGCGTGACAGCTGCGCAGTAGCGGCATGACGGCCTCCTGTTGAAGGTCACACGCGGGCGTGATGCTCCGTTGAATCGAATGCTGCCATCGTGCACGGAAGGAAGAAGTGAAGACTGCGCGCGATCCTTGCCAGCGCACCGTGCCAGGCATCCAGTGCGTCGGAGCCTGACATTACCTGCCCCGGCAGCCAACGCTGTTGCCACAATGCGTGCCTGCTTCCCTCCACGCATTCACGCTGCCCCCAGGCCGGGTACGGCCCCACCGGCGCCACGCTAGAATGCGCCCATGCGCACCGTACATGCCCTCCGCTACATCACCCCTTTACGGGAAGGTGGCTCCCTGCCGGCCGTGGTCGAGACCGACGACGACGGCATGGCCGTGCTGAAGTTCCGTGGTGCTGGCCAGGGACCGAAGGCGCTGATCGCCGAGCTGATTGCCGGCGAGATGGCGCGCACGCTGGACCTGCCGATTCCAGAGATCCTGTTCGTGGAACTGGACCGCGAATTCGCCCGCACCGAGCCGGACCCGGAAATTCAGGAGTTGATCCGTGCCAGCGAGGGCCTGAACCTGGGCCTGGACTACCTGCCCGGCGCGATCAACTACGATCCGGCGGCAATGCCCGTGGATGCCGACCTGGCCTCACGCATTGTCTGGTTCGATGCGTTCACCAGCAATGTCGATCGCACCACGCGCAATCCCAACCTGATGGTGTGGCATCGAAAGCTGTACCTGATCGACCACGGTGCGGCGATGTACTTCCATCACGACTGGGCCAATGCCGGCGACGCCTGCGAGAAGCCCTTCGTACTGATCCGCGACCACGTGCTGCTGTCGTTCGCCAGCCGCATCGCCGAGGTGGATGCCGAACTGGCCGCCCGCCTGACCGATGCCGAGATCGAGCGCATCGTCGGCCTGGTGCCGGACAGCTGGCTGGTCAACGAGCCGGCGTTCGACAGTCCTCAGGCCTATCGCCAGGGCTACATCGACTATCTCAAGCACCGCCTGAAAGTGCGTGCGGTGTTCGTGCAGGAGGCCATCCGTGCCCACGCTGCACACGTATGACTATGCGGTCATCCGCGTGGTGCCGCGGGTGGAACGCGAAGAGTTCATAAACGTCGGAGTGATCGTCTCCTGCCCCGGCGCGCGCCATCTGGAAGCGGCCATCGAGATCGATCCGGCACGCCTGCACGCGTTTGCGCCGGCGCTTGACCAGGAGGCATTGCAGCCGTGGCTGGATGCGATCGTGGCGATCTGCCGCGGCGACGCCAGCGCCGGGCCGATCGCGCAGCTGCCGGCACGCGCGCGCTTCCATTTCCTCACCGCCAAGCGCAGCTCGATCGTGCAGATGTCGAGCACGCACGTGGGTCGCACGGCGGACCCGGCCGGTGTGGTCGAACACCTGATGACGAAGATGGTGCGGGCACCGCGCTGATGCGGCCGTCTCTCACTTCTTCGCGCGCACCCTCTGCCAGGCAATGAGCGCACAGGCTGCTGCTGCAGCAATCAACATCCACCCGGCTACCGCCTGTCCATGCAGGTAGCCCTGTGCATACGCAGCACTGGCACCTTCGCTGGCCATCACCGGGACACCCCTGAGTATCACATGCATTCCGCGCAGCAGGAGCACCATGCTGGCGACCAGACATACCACGGGAAGGAATCGGCTCATGAACCGATTCTGATCCGCCACCCGCCCCAGCGTCAACATCGCTGCAGCACAGTCGCTCGGGCCTACAGCGGCACTCTTCGCGCGATGTAGTTGACCACGTTGCCGATCGCATCCGGATCGACATTGGCCAGGCCAACGATCACACAGCCCTGCGCGGGCAGCCCACGATGGCACTGTTCGATCCGGGCGCACCGCCTTCGTGGCCGTACTGGTGTTCCCTGCCCTCGCCCTGCACCACGAAGCCGAATCCGTACCAGCCCTTGTGATTCTGCGCCGTGGCGGCCTGTTGCAGCAATACAGGTGAGACCAGCTTTCCACTACGCAATGCCTCGGCAAACGCCACCATGTCGTTCACAGTGCTGTAGCCACCACCGGCTGACATGCCACGCCAGGGCAGCGACTTCGTTTCACGGAGCCATTGCCCATCCTTCTTCGTGTAGGCGACGGCACGCTTCGGAACACTCACTGTTTCCGGCTCGAAGCCGGTGCCGGTCATGCCGGCCGGGCGCAAGATGTGATCCTGCACATAGACGTAGTACGACTGCCCTGAAACCGCTTCGATGATGCGCCCCAGTACGATGAAGCCATAGTTCGAGTAGCTGTCCTGGCTGCCAGGCACGAACTGCGGCGCATCCTTGGCAAAGCGCTGCACGTAGTCATCCAGCATCTTCAGCGACGCAGAATACTGTTCGAAATCATCGCCGAAGAAATCACCCAGGCCACTGGTATGTGACAGCAGATGACGTACGGTCACGTTGTTGGCGACAGCCTTGTTCGGATAGTCCGGCAGGTGCTTGCCGATCGTGTCATCGAGACTGAGCTTGCCATCCTGCACCAGCTGCAGGATGGCCACTGCGGTGAACATCTTGTTGGAGGACGCAAGGCGGGACTGCGTACCCACGCCCACGGGGATGCCAGCGGTGCGATCGGCATCGCCACCGCGCCAGTCCAGCAGCACCTTGCCGTTCTGTACCACCTGCAACGCACCCGACAGCGCGTTCCGCGCCCGCAGCGCCTCCAGTTTTGCCGCGGCATCGGCCATCAGGACAGGCAAAGCCACCCGCGCTGGCTTGTACTTGTCCGGCGTTTCAGCGCCCTCAATCTGGAACTGCTTCACATGCTCAGGATTGGCCGGATCCATGACGGCCGTCACCCGCATCGCACGCTCGTTCACCTGGCCCATCACCAACAGCTTCGCCTGGCTGGACGTGCTCTCAAGTGTTTCCAGAACGCTCAGCGGGCCTGTGCTCTCGCGGAAGTCGAGATAGTCCTTGGGAGTGCTGCCCTCCTGCTTCGCATATCTGTCGGCGAATGCCTGCAGCCCCTCGAGGCTGCCCGCATTGAAGGCCGCAAGCCAGTCATCGATGGCATTCTGCGCACGTGGATGCGCATGCTTGAAAGAACTTGCGCCAACTACCGGAGAAGCCGAGGCGGTCACCAGGACCACGCAGGCCAGCGCATTGCAGAAAAACAGGCGTCCAAATGCCCTCATTACAGTTCCTTTGCGGGTGTCCCTGGACGCATCCTGGATGATGGATCGGCCAGCCGCATCCACGCCAGGGACTCTGCCGCAACACATCAACGGTAACGTTGAATGCTTCGATGCGCTGCCATCCACTGCGCGCGTTGGCTGGAAAGCGCACAACACGTTGCGGCCCTGAAGCGGCGTGAGGGCGTGATCCTTCACAGTAGACAGGAACAATGCTGACCGATGGCCACGCTACCGCCGCGCCATGCTCTGCTCGCTGAACCGCGCCACGCAGAAATCCACGAAGCTGCGCAGCTTGGGCGTCAGCTGGCGGTCGCGCGGGTACAGCAGATGGATCCAGGTCGACACCGGCTCGAACATCGGCAGCACTTCCACCAGATCACCGCGTGCGAGCGCCGCCGAGAGCATTTCGTAGGGCTGCAGGATCAGCCCCAACCCACCGACGGCCGCAGTCAGCAGTGGCTCGGCCTGATTGACCATGAAGCGGCTGGACACCGGCACGGTCAGCACACTGCCCTCGGGATCGCGGAAGCTCCAGCGGGTGCGGATGATCGAATGCGCGAAGCCCAGGCACTCGTGACGGCTCAGATCGTTTGGATGGACAATGGCCGGGCGCGAGGCCAAGTATGCCGGCGATGCGCACAGCACCAGCGGATACGGCCCCAGCCGTCGCGCCACCAATCCACTGTCGGCCAGGTCACCGGTGCGAAACACCAGGTCGTAGCCGTCTTCGACGATGTTGACCAGACTGTTGGACAGGTTCAGATCGACCTGCACGTCCGGGTAGTCCTGCATGTAGGCCACCACCGCCGGGCCCAGCGCATGCACGCCGAAGGTGACCGGTGCGCTGATGCGCAGGCGCCCCATCGGCCGTCCGCGTGCCACCTCGGCCAGCTGCTCGGCGCCCTCCACCTCTTCCAGGATCACCCGCGCCCGCGCCAGGAAGGCCTGGCCGAAGTCGGTCAGGCTCTGCTTGCGCGTGGTGCGGTTGAGCAGGCGCACGCCCAGGTGCTGCTCCAGCGCCTGGATGTGCTTGCCGACCAGTTGCGGCGACAGGTCCAGCACGGCGGCGGCGGCGGCGAAGGAGCCAACTTCGGCCACCTTGGCGAAGGTCCGGAGCGGAACGATCAGGTCCATTGCAAACAGATTATTTCCAATGAAATGCCAGATTACTTCTTATTCTGGGCGCAGACCACGTGCATAGTGGCCACCACTTCCCCGCCGGCCCGACCGCCGGCCCCTCCCTGGAGCCCCCATGAGTCAGGTTGTCCGCATCCACGAATATGGCAATGCCGATGTACTGCGCATCGACGACATCGACGTTCCCGCCCCCGCCGCCGACGAAGTCCAGATCCGGGTCAAGGCCATCGGCCTGAACCGCGCCGAGGTGATGTTCCGAAACGGTGCCTACCTGCAGCAAGCGCAGTTCCCCAGCCGCCTTGGCTACGAAGCGGCCGGCGTAGTCGAGTCGATCGGCAGCGCGGTCGACGGATTCAGCGCGGGCGATGCGGTCAGCGTGGTGCCACCCCTGGATATCGCACGCTGGGGCACCTATGGCGAACTGGCCAACGTGCCGGCGCGGCTGGTGGTCAAACACCCGGCGTCGCTGGACTTTGAAACGGCCGCCGCAGTGTGGATGCAGTACGTCACCGCCTGGGGTGCACTGCTGGAACAGGCGCACCTGACCGCCGGGGATTTCGTCATCATCACCGCCGCCAGCAGCAGCGTTGGCCTCGCCGCCATCCAGATCGCCAATGCCGTAGGCGCCACGCCCATCGCGGTCACGCGTGGCCCGGGCAAGCGCCAGGCCCTGCTCGATGCCGGTGCCGCCCACGTCATCACCACGCAGGACCAGGATCTGGCTGCTGAAGTGGCGCGCATCACCGACGGCGCCGGTGCCCGCGTAGTGTTCGATCCGATCGGCGGCCCGCAGTTCGTGCCGCTGACCGAAGCGATGGCGCGTGGCGGCATCCTGCTGGAGTACGGCGCGCTGAGCAGCGAACCCACGCCGTTCCCATTGTTCAACGTGCTGGGCAAATCGCTCACGTTGAAGGGTTATCTGTATTCGGAAATCGTCTCCGACGATGCCGCACTGGCCCGGGCCAAGGCGTTCATCGTCGATGGCCTGGACAAGGGCACGCTGGCCCCGAAGATCGCCAGGGTGTTCCCGTTCGCGCAGATCCAGGACGCACACCGCTACCTGGAATCAAACGAGCAGATCGGCAAGGTGGTGGTGACGGTTTGATCGGTCATCAGGGAGCGCGGGCGGCGACCGGCCGCCCCGGTTCCGGCAGCGCGTAGGCCATCACGTAATCGCCGCTCGGGGTTTCCATGAAATGGTGCCCCCCGGCCATGATCACCACATACTGGCGCCCGCCCTGCTCGTACACCATCGGGTTGGCCTGCCCGCCCGCCGGCAGCTTGGCATGCCACAGTTCCTTGCCGGTCTTCAGGTCGATGGCACGCAACAGGTCATCGGTGGCCGCAGCGATGAAGATCAGGCCACTGGCGGTGATCACCGAACCGCCGTTGTTGGGTGTGCCGATCTCGATCGGCAGGCCCGAACGGATGCCGAATGGTCCATTGCCACGGGCACTGCCGAACGGGCGATCCCACAGCAGCTTGCCGGTGCGCAGGTCGATGGCCCGGATGCCGCCATACGGCGGCTGCTTGCACAGCAAGCCGGTGAACGGCAGCCGCCAGCCGGCATTGACCTGGATGGCGTACGGCGTGCCTACCTGCGGGTCGCCCGCGCCTTCGGCGCCGCCCTTGTCGAACCGGATCTTCTCGCGCGGCAGCCAGCCCAGCCGGTCGGCCTCGGCACGCGGCACCAGCCGGTTGTAGTTGGGCATGTCGTTGTAGTTGGCCACGACCACGCCGCGACGGGTATCGATGGACACGCTGCCCCAGTCCGAGCCGCCGTTGTAGCCGGGGTACTCGATGGAATGACGATCACTGCTCGGCGGCGTATAGAAGCCTTCGTAGTACGCCTTGCGGAACTGGATGCGGCAGACCAGCTGGTCGATCGGGGTCAGCCCCCACATGTCGCGCTCGGTCAGCTCATGCTCGCGGCGCAGCGTGTGGTACAGCGAGAACAGCTGGGTGGGTGAGCGCTGTTCGGGCTCGACACCGCCGATGGGCACCTTGCGCTCTTCAGCGGCGCTCAGCAGCTGGCCGTTGCGGCGGTCGAGGATGTAGATGTCGCCCTGCTTGGTCGGCAGCAGGATCGCCGGCACCTTGCCGGCAGCCGTCGGATAGTCGATCAGGCTGGCCTGCGAGCCCAGGTCGTAGTCCCAGACATCCTTGCGCACCGCCTGGAAATGCCAGGCCGGCTTGCCGGTAGCCACATCGATGGCTACCAGCGAGGTCGCGTAGCGGTTCTGGTTTTCCGTGCGCGAGCCACTCCAGTAGTCGCCGGCCGAATTGCCCAGCGGCAGGTAGACCAGCCCCAATGCCTCGTCACCGGTGGCCGTGGTCCACATGTTCGGCGTACCACGCGTATAGGTCTGTTCGCGCGGAGGCAGGCCGCTACGATCGGGCTGGTCCATGTCCCACGCCCAGCGCAGCTTGCCGGTGATCGCGTCGTAGGCCTGGATCACCCCCGACGGTGCATCGCGACGCTGCCCGTCCAGCACCTGGTGGCCGGTGACGATCACCCCGCGCACGATGGCCGGCGGCGAAGTGATCGACACGTATCCCGGCGGTACCTCGCCCATGCCCAGGGTGATGTCGACCTGTCCGTTGTTGCCGAAGTTGGCGCAGGGCCGGCCGCTGCCGGCATCCACCGCGATGAGGCGGCCGTCCAGCGTGCCTTCGATGATGCGCGCCCAGCAGGCCGGATGGCTGCCCGGCGCAGCACTCCGGGTCACGCTGGGCGGTGGCTCCGGCAGTGCCAGATCGGCAGCGACATCCGCCAGTGCCGCATCAGCCAGGGTCGGTGCGCTCGGTTGCTGGTAGTAACTCACACCGCGACAGGCGGCGGTGTACGGGATCGAGGCATCCTTCACTTTGGGATCGAACCGCCACAGCTCCTTGCCGCTGGCGGCATCAAGCGCGATCAGCCGGTTGCGGGCGGTGCACAGGTACAGGCGGTCACCGATCTTCAGCGGCGTGGTTTCCGCGCCCCAGCGCTTCCTGGGCAGGTCACCGGTCCGGAACTGCCAGGCCAGCTGCAGCGTGCCGACGTTGGCCGGCGTGATCTGCTGCAGCGGCGAGTAACGGGTGGCGGCGTTGCTGCGGCCCCACGCCGGCCAATCACCGTCGGCAGGCTGGTCGGCCGGCTGCAGGCCGGTGGTGTCGCGGGTCGGCTCCAGGCCGGCACTGGCTGCGCCTTCCGGGAACGGCTGATGCCCATCCACTTCGCCATGAGGCGCAAACGCCAGGCCGAAGGCCGCCACGAACACCAGCATGAGCACGCCGGCGACGCTGCGCGACAGGCGGCTGGAGACCGGTGCACGCAGGGTCGGCGCCAGCAGCGCCAGCACAATGCCCAGCGCGGTTACCAGGCCCAGCCGCGGCACCCAGCGCCAGTAATCACTGCCCGATTCCCACCAGGTCCACAGCAGCGTGCCGAGGAACACCAACGCGTACAGCAGCGCACCGCTGCGGCGGTTGCCGAACAACAGGATGCCGCTGGCCAGCAGGCCGAACCCGGCGATCGCATAGTAGGCCGAGCCACCGAGGCTGAGCAGCCACGCGCCGAGCCCGCCGATGACCAGGCCGAGCACGACCAGCAGCAGCGACAGCACGGTGACCAGAGGGTGGCGGGAGGAAGGAGCGGAGGCAGACTGCGGCGTGGCGGACATCGTCGATCTCCGGGGCAGCATGCGCCCTTATCC
>NZ_JAOEDV010000072.1:0-22537 GCF_029837545.1 Stenotrophomonas sp. GD04024
CGGCTGCCAGTGCGGCGCGATCCGCTTCCAGGCGCGCGGCGAGCTGACCGACAGCTCGATCTGCCACTGCCGGATGTGCCAGAAGGCCTTCGGTGCCTATTACGCGCCGCTGGTGTCGGTGCGCGGCGTGCAGTTCAGCTGGACCCGCGGCCAGCCGCGTTACTTCCAGTCGTCCAACGTGGTCCGGCGGGGATTCTGTGCCGACTGTGGCACCCCGCTGACCTACGAGGCGCCCGACGGCGTGGCAATCGCTGCCGGCGCCTTCGACCAGCCCGAGCGCCTGCCGCCGACGATCCAGTACGCGGTGGAGCGCAAGCTGCCGTTCGTCGACGCGCTGGGCACCCTGCCGGCGCGGAGCACCGAGGACGACGTCGCGTCGCTGGCGTTCCTGGCCACGATCGTGTCCCACCAGCACCCCGACCACGACACCCCGCACTGGCCGCCGCGCAGTCGATGACCCACCTGTAGAGCCGGGCCTACGCTCGGCTGGCGGGTGGCCGCCGCCGCAGCGCCCGGCCCGCCGATGCTCTACCATAGCCACCCCCTTTCCGGTCCCCGCCCGCATGAGCAAGAACAGCCAGTGGATCGTCGGCGTCAACGCCGTCGCCTCCTCCATCGAGAACGACGCCGAGAACGTCCGCGAAGTGCTGGTCGAGGCCGGTGCGAAGAATCCGCGCCTGACCGAAATCGAGGAAAACGCCCGCCGCAAGGGTATCGACGTGCGCAAGGTGAACGCCCAGGCGCTGGATGGCGTGGGCGGTTCGGTGCGCCACCAGGGTGTGGCCGCGCGTTATGCCGCCGCCCGTACCTATAGCGAGAACGAGCTGGAAGGCCTGGTCACCGCGGCCGAGGGCAAGGCCCTGCTGCTGGTGCTGGACGAGGTGCAGGACCCGCACAACCTCGGCGCCTGCCTGCGCTCGGCGGCGGCCGCCGGTGCCACTGCGGTGATCATTCCCAAGGACAAGTCGGCCACGGTCAACGCCACCGTGCGCAAGACCTCGGCCGGTGCCGCCGACCGCATTCCGGTGGTGGCGGTGACCAACCTGTCGCGCTGCCTGAAGGACCTGCAGAAGCAGGGCGTGTGGATCTACGGCCTGGCCGGTGAAGCGACCGCTTCGCTGTACCAGCTGGACCTGAAGGGCAACATCGCGCTGGTGCTGGGCGGCGAAGCCGATGGCCTGCGCCGCCTGACCCGCGAGAACTGCGATGGCCTGGTCAAGATCCCGATGCCGGGCGAGATCGAGAGCCTGAACGTCTCCGTCGCCGCCGGCGTCAGCCTGTTCGAGGCCGTGCGCCAGCGCGGTTGATCGGCTGACCTGGCGTGATCGGGGTCAGATCCCTTTCCTGAGGAAAAAGGGGTCTGACCCTTTTTTGTGATCGGAAGGATCGTGTCGACCAAGGTCGACACCTACCAGAGCAGAACCAGGGTCAGGGCCCGTGCCAACCAACGGTCGGCACCCACCATCAGCAGCAGATTCCGACAGATCGCGGAAGTCTGTCGAGGGCGGGGTGGGTCCGGTGGCAGGGGTGTGAGCCGCATGGATGCGGCGACCAAGCCCCCATGGGTGAGGGCGCTTTGCTTGCGAAGCACTGCTTCGCAAGCGCCCGAACGCACAGCCGCCAGCGGCTGGGCCGGACCCCGGAGGGGGGTTCGCGGCGTCCCCTGTCACCGGACCCACCCCGCCATTCAACGGAATGCCCCGTTGTTGACGTTGATGTTGACGTTGTTTTGGCGGGTGCGGGGCGCAGCCCCGCATCGCCTCACCCCGCGCTGCCGCCCAGCGCCTTGAACAGGGTCACGTCGTTGTTCAGCTGGCCCTGGCGCACGCGCGCCAGCGACAGCTCGGCATCGCGCCGCGTCTGCTGTGCCTCCAGCCAGGTGCGCAGGTCGGTGGCACCCACGCGGTAGCGCACTTCCTGCGCGCGCTCCACTTCCACCGCTTCGTCGTACGAGGCCTGCGAGGCCGCCACCTGGCGCGCCAGCTGCTCACGTGCCGACAGCGCGTTGTCCACTTCCGAGAGCGCGGTGTACAGCGTCTTGCGGAAGCTGGTGGCGGCGATCTGGTAGGCGGTGCCCGCGATGTCGGTATCCAGCTGCGCGCGCTGCAGGTTGAGGAACGGCAACGACAGGCCGGCGCCCAGCGTGGCCACCGGGTTGCGCAGCACATCGCCCAGCGAGGTCGCGCTGGAACCGAGGCTGCCGGTCAGGCTCAGCGCCGGGTAGTACTGGGTGGCGGTCACCTTGATGGTCTTCAGGCTGTTGCGCAGGCGCAGTTCGGCCGCGCGCAGGTCGGGACGGCGGCCGAGCAGGTCGGTCGGCAGGCCCTCGGTGATGGCGGGACTGCGTGCGCCCAGCAGGTCCTGCGGTTCGTCCTGCTGCGGCCAGGGCGTGCCATCCAGCAGCACGGTCAGTGCATTGCGCGCCTCCACCCGCTGCTGTTCCAGCGCGCTCTGCGAGGAGCGCTGCGACTGCAGGTTCTGCAGTGCCTGGCGCACTTCCAGGCGCGATACCGCACCGGCGTCGAAGCGGGCCTGCACCAGTTCACGGGTGCGCTCCAGGCGCTCCAGGTTGGCCTGGCCGGTGGCGATCGACTGGTTGAGGTAGGCCAGGTTCCAGTACTGGTTGATGGTGTCGCCGATCACCAGCAGCGCGGTGTTCTGGCGGTCTTCCTCGCTCGCCTCGGCCTCCCAGCGGGCGATGTCGCGCTGGGTGCGCAGGCGGCCCCACAGGTCCACTTCCCAGCCCAGCGAGACGCCGGTGGAGTAGCTGCGACGCCAGTCGTCAGCCTGGTCGGTGGCGCGGCTGGCATTGCCGCTGACGCCGGATGACGAAGGCTGCGGCCACAGCGCGTTGCTGGCCAGCCCGGCCTGCAGGCGCGAACGCTGCACCGCCAGGCCGGCGGCGGCCAGGTCGCTGTTGGCCGCCAGCGCCTGCGCCACCAGGCGGTCCAGGCGTTCATCGCCGAAGCCGGTCCACCAGGTGTCCAGGCGGATGTCGCGGCCCGGTGTGTCCAGGCTGCTGCGCGGGTCGTCGGCCGGTGCGTTGAGGGTGGCATCGCCCCGGCCGTAGCTGGCCGCCACGTCCGGTTCCTTTATCGGATAGCGGCCGACCGACGCACAGGCGGACAGGGCGAGCAGCACGGCGCCAGCCAACAGCAGGCGCGAGGGAGCAGGGAAGGGCAGTCGGGTCATCATCTTCATTCGCGGGCCAGGGCCTCCACCGGGTCGAGCTGCGCCGCGTTGCGTGCCGGCAGGAATCCGAACGCCACGCCGATCAGGGTCGAGCAGGCGAACGCAGCGATGATCGAGGCCGTGGAGAACAGCACCTGGAAGTCGCTGGCGAAGCGGCCGATCATCGAGCCCAGCAGCAGGGCCAGGCCGATGCCGAGCACGCCGCCGAGCAGGCACACCAGTACCGCTTCGATCAGGAACTGCTGGCGGATATCACTCTGGCGGGCGCCGACGGCCATGCGCACGCCGATCTCGCGGGTACGCTCGGTGACCGAGACCAGCATGATGTTCATCACGCCGATGCCGCCGACCAGCAGTGCGATGGCGGCGATCGCGCCGATCAGCAGGGTCATCGTGCGCGTGGTCTGCTCGATGGTGTCGCGGATCTCGGCGCTGTTGCTGAGGAAGAAATCCTCGGTGCCGTGGCGCATCGTCAGCAGGCGGGTGATCGCTTCCTGTGCGGCATCCATCGGAGTGCTGTCATCCACACGCACGGTGATGCTGGATACGTGGCTCTGGCCCAGCATGCGCGACATCACCGTGGTGTACGGCACCCACACGCTCAGGCTGGTGCTGCCACCGAAACCGAAGCTCTGGCGCTTGGCCACGCCCACCACGCGCGCCGGCACGTTGCCGAGCAGGATCACCTGGCCCACCGGGTCGACATCGGGGAAGAACTGGGTCTGGGTGTTCTCGTCGATCACCGCCACCTGGCCCAGGCCCTTCACCGCATCGGCATCGAAGAAGCTGCCGCTGAGCAGGGTTACGCCCTTGACCCGGAAGAACTGCTCGCCAACACCGCTGACCTGGGCGGTGGAGGACTGGTTGCGGTAGCGCGCGGTGACCGAGGTCGACACGCTGGGGGTGGCACTGTCCACGTAGCTCTGCTTCGCCAGGGCGTCGGCATCGCTGGCCTTGAGCGTCTGCACGCGTGCCGAGCGCATGTCGCCGAAGCCGCGGCCGGGGTAGACGTCGATGGTGTTGGTGCCCAGTGCGCTGATGTTCTGCAGGATCTGCTGCTGTGAGCCGTTGCCCAGCGCCACCACCGAGACCACCGAGGCAATGCCGATGATGATGCCGAGCATGGTCAGGAAGGTGCGCAGCCGATGTGCGTTCATCGCCAGCAGGGCCATGCGGAACGCTTCGGTGAAGCGGTCGCGGGCGGCCCGCCAGCTGTTGCCGTGGGAGACGCCGGTGCTGGCTTCGCGCTGCGCGCGGTAGCTCGGCGCATCCGGATTGGCGCGATCGGCGATGATCTCGCCGTCGCGGATCTCGATGATGCGCTGTGCGTGCTGGGCCACGCTCATGTCATGGGTGACGATGATGATGGTGTGGCCTTCGGCATGCAGCTCACCGAGGATCGCCATCACTTCCTCGCCGGATTTCGTGTCGAGTGCGCCGGTCGGTTCATCGGCCAGGATCACCTCGCCACCATTCATCAGCGCGCGCGCGATCGATACGCGCTGCTGCTGGCCGCCGGACAGCTGGCCCGGCTTGTGGTGCATGCGGTCACCCAGGCCCAGCCGCTGCAGCAGCTGCTCGGCACGCGCGTTGCGCACCGGGCCGGGGCTGCCAGCGTATACCGCTGGCACTTCCACGTTGCCGCGCGCATCCAGATCGCCCAGCAGGTGGTAGCGCTGGAAGATGAAACCGAAATGCTCGCGGCGCAGCTCGGCCAGCTCGTCCGGCTCCATCTTTCCGGTTTCGCGGCCGGCCACCTGGTAACTGCCGCGGGTCGGGCGGTCGAGGCAGCCGAGGATGTTCATCAGCGTCGACTTGCCCGAACCGGACTGGCCGACGATGGCCACCATCTCGCCGGCATGGATATCCAGATTCACGTCGCGCAGCACGGCGATGACATCCTCGCCGGCCGGGAATTCGCGTCGCAGGTCGCGCAGGCGCAGCAGCGGCGCCGTCATGCTCATCGGCGCCCCATGCCCGGGCCACCGACCCGCATCTGCATGCCGCCACGGTTGCCGCCGCCGGCGGCGCCGGCCGCGCTGGCTTCGCCCACCACCACGCGCTCGCCTTCCTTCAGCCCGGACAGGATCTCGGCGGATGCGCCGTTGTTGATGCCCACGGTGACCTTGCGCGGCTGCGGCTGGCCCTTGTCGTCCAGCACCCGCACCGTGCGCTCATCGCCACGGCGCTTGGGCCCCAGTGGCACCGACGGCACCATCAGCACGCCCTTGGCCTGCTTCAGCAGCACCGAGACCTGGGCGGTCATGTCGATGCGCAGCGTGCCGTCCGGGTTCTCCACGTCGAACAGCGCGTTGTAGTAGACCGCGCTGCTGGAGCTGGAGCTGGACGAGCTGCTGGAACTGGACGAACTTTCGTTGGCGATCGAGGCCGGCGCCGGATTGATCTGGCGGAGCTTGGCGTGGTACTTGCGGTCCGGGTCGCCCAGCGTGGTGAAGTACACCGGCATGCCGGCCTTGATCTTGACCACGTCGGCCTCGGAGATCTCGGCATTGACGGTGACCACGTCCAGCCGTGCCAGCATGACGATGGTCGGTGCGGTCTGGTTGGCGTTGACGGTGCGGCCTTCCTCGGCCACCACCGCGACCACGGTGCCGTCCATCGGCGCGGTGATGCGGGTATAGGCCAGGTTGGCGCGGGCGGTGCCCAGCTCGGTTTCGCGGCCCTTGATCTGCGCCTCGTAGGACTGCAGCTGGGCACGGGCGGTCTTCAGCTGCGCCTCGGCGGCATCGTATTCCTGGCGCGAGGTGGCCTCGGCGGCCAGCATCTGCTGCTGGCGCGCGAACTCCAGTTCGGCCTGGCGCAGGGTGGCCTGCTGCACCGCGCGCTGGGCGGTGACCTGGTCCAGCGAGGCCTGCGCGTTGAGCACCTGGTTCTGCTGGGTGGTGGCGTCGATCTCGGCGATCAGGTCGCCTTCCTTCACCGTGTCGCCCAGCTGCACCTTCAGCGACTTGATCTGGCCCGAGGCCTGCGCACCGACGCTGACCAGCTTGTAGGCATCGATCACGCCGGTGGCCTCCACGGTCTGCTCGATGTCGCCGCGGCTGACCGGGGTGGTCGCCACCGCTGGGGCGGCAGGCTTGCGCAGCAGCCACCAGGCAGCGACGGCAACGGCAAGGGCAAGCAGGGCGATCAGTATCAGTCGACCCCGGCGGGTCGCGGGCAGCAGGCGGAAACTCACGTCGTGGCTTCACTCTCGGGGCCGCGGCAGCGGCGTTGGTGGGCATTGTGAAGATCGACCGGCAGGGGGCCAATCCTCGGGGTATGTCTCTATGTAACACTGTCGGTGAATACGCGTAACCACAGGTATCGCGGCCTCGGCTGGATACACTGGTACGCATTGCCCCGGATGCGGTTCAGCTGCCGACACGGGATGATCGCGACATGGAGACCGAAAACACGATGCATCGATTGCTGATCGTCGACGACGACAACGACATCCGGACCCTGCTGGCCGAACAGCTTGGCCGCGCCGGTTACCAGGTGAGCACGGCCGCCGATGGCACCGCCATGCGCCAGCTGCTGGACCGCGAGCACGTGGACCTGATCGTGCTCGACCTCAACCTGCCGCGCGAAGATGGCCTGACCCTGTGCCGCGACCTGCGCGCGCGCTCGAACACGCCGGTGATCATGCTCACCGCGCGTGCCGAGCCGATCGACCGCGTGCTGGGCCTGGAAATGGGCGCCGATGATTACCTGGCCAAGCCGTTCGAGCCGCGCGAGCTGCTGGCGCGCATCCGCAACGTGCTGCGCCGCACCGAAGCGCTGCCGGCCAACCTGGAGCCGTTGGCGGTACGCCGGGCGCGCTTCTCGCGCTGGATCTTCGACCTGGAGCACCGCCACCTGGTGGACCCGGACGATCGCGTGGTGGTGCTGTCCGGTGCCGAGTTCCGGCTGCTGCGGGTGTTCATCGCGCATGCCAACAAGGTGCTGTCGCGCGAGCAGCTGGTGGCGCTCAGCAGTGGCCGCAACTACGAGGCGCAGGACCGCGCGATCGACCTGCAGGTCAGCCGGCTGCGCAACAAGCTGGGCGATGACGGCGGGCCGGACGGCCTGATCAAGACGGTGCGCAACGAAGGCTACGTGCTGGCCTCGTCGGTCAACCTGGAATAGGTCGCGATGAAGCGCCTGCGCCATTTCCTGTCCTCGATGGTCGGGCGGCTGTTCGTGATCCTGCTGCTGGGCATGAGCGTGGCCGCGATCGGCGCGACCATGCTGGCCACCTCCAAGCGCCAGCAGGAGTTCGAGCGGCAGAACCTGAATCGCATCGCCGACCGCCTGCAGGGCTACGTCAACCTGCTCGACGGCAACCCCGAACTGCGCGAGCGGCTGCTGGAGGTCGGTGGCCCCAGCGTGCGTGCGCTGCTGCCGGGTGCGCGCCTGGGCCGGGCCGATACGGCCTTGATGGAAGTGCTCGATGACCGGCCCGGCCCGGTGTCGCGCGCGCACGTGCACTTCACCTCGTTCCGATCGTGCATCCCGAAGCTGCAGGATCTGCTGCCGCCGCCGCCGCCCGGGCATCGCAAGCATCCGCGCGAGCGCGATCCGGCGTTCATTCCGCCCAAGTGCCGCGCGGTCGACGTAACCCTCAACGACGGTACGCTGCTGAAGCTGGCGCTGGACTCGCCAGCGGTGGCCCACAACGGCATCCTCGCCGTCGACCCGTGGTTCCTGACCCTGCTGGTACTGGAGATCGCGGTGCTGGCGTACATCGTCGCGCGCATGGCCAGCGCGCCGCTGCAGGAGCTGGCGGCCGCCGCCGAAGACCTGGGCGATGACCTGCAGCGGGATCCGCTGCCCCTGCGCGGACCGCGCGAAGTGCAGCGTGCGGCGGAAGCCTTCAACGCGATGCAGCACCGCCTGCAGCGGCATCTGGCCGAGCGTACGCAGATGCTGGCGGCGATCACCCACGACCTGCAGACCCCACTGACCCGCCTGCGCCTGCGCCTGGAAAATGTCACCGACGAGGTGCTGCGCGAGCGCCTGATCGGCGATCTGGCGGCGATGCAGGCACTGGTGCGCGAAGGCCTGGAACTGGCACGCAGCGCCGAAAGTGCCGAGCAGCGTGCGGCGCTGGACCTGGATTCACTGCTGGAGAGCATCGTTGAAGATGCCGCCGAAGGGGGCGCCGATGTCGTCTTCGAAGGCGGGACCGGAGCGGTGCTGATGCTGCGCCCGCTGGCCATGCACCGCCTGTTCTCCAACCTGGTGGACAACGCGGTGATGTACGCCCAGCGCGTGCGGGTACGGGTGGAGCGCAGTGGCGGCGCGATCACCGTGATGGTGGCCGATGATGGCCCCGGGCTGGCCGAGGACCAGCTGGAAGCGGTGTTCGACCCGTTCGTGCGGGTGGAAACCTCGCGCTCGCGCGAAACCGGTGGTGCCGGGCTGGGGCTGACCATTGCCCGCGCGCTGGCCGAGAAGGATGGTGCGCGCCTGTGGCTGCGCAATCGCGCCGAAGGCGGGCTGGAAGCTGTGGTGCAGTGGCCGGCCAGTGCGCAGGTGGTGCCACCGGGCCGGGCTGGCTGAGCAGACACGGGAGGGGCTGCATTCCGACAGGCCCCGCCGGATACTGACGCGATAGCCCTGCTTGCAGCACGATAGGGCGAAAGCGTCACATGCGGTAATCGCCTGCGCTGCAAGGCGTTGCCCAGACATTCGGGGCAATTGCGTCAGCGTTGAATTGCCTGCGCTGCGTGCGGCCCGTCACCTGAAGCCATCGAAGTTCCTCGCGGATGGCAGATGGCACGGATGTGGATCGTGGTCGGCGACGCCACCACGGGTGGCGGGCGGGTGCTGACCGGATCGTCGAATACGGATATCGAAGGCAAGGCCGTGGCCTGCGTGGGTGACAAGGCGACGTGTCCGAAGCATGGGGGCGCGTTCGAGATCGTCACCGGGGACCCGACGCTGATCCTCGATGGCAAGCCGATCGCGCGCGAAGGCGATTCGCTGGCCTGTGGCTGCAGGTTGCTCGGAGGCGCTCAGTCGCTGGTGTACGTGGTTGACGGCGGCGGCGGTGCGTCGGTCTCCGCGGCGCCTACCGCGCCGTCAGCGGTGAACCTGTGGAGCGCCACGCCACCGCCCAGCGGTTTCGTTGCCCGTGATGTGGCAGTTACGCGCGAGGTCGTGCTGCATTGCCATTACGGCGACCTGGACTGCACGCCCGCGCGCGGTGTCAGTTACCGGGCGACTCTGTCCGATGGCCGCGTGTTCAGCGGCCATCTCGATGACGAAGGCCGTGCACGCCTGCCGCAGGTGAGCGTGGGGCCAGTGCAGGTGATCTACCAGCACGAGGCGGACAGCGCCGACTCTGCTGAGATTGAGGCCTGCCGCGAACGCCTTCGCGTCGCCCTGCAGCACATCGTGGAGCAGACCCGGCAGGATTTTGCTGCGGACTGGCGGCAATGGAACAGTGCCAGCGCTGCTCATCGGGCCTTCCTGATGGAACTGAACGGCATCGAAGGCCAGGCGAAGGGGGCATGGGACTGGGTCAGTGGCAGCGTGGAAACGGTGAAGAGGGGCGCGTCGAGAAGCTTGTTGTCAGAGTGGCCGAAGACGGAACGGTTGGGACTGTCAGAATCGATTGATGTCCGCTTCGGAGTCAATTAAGGGTTTGATCCAACAATGAAAATGCGAGATTCGCGCAAGAACAGAAGCTACTTTGACCGCTGGATCGAGCATGAGAGAGCATCGATTCAGCGAAAGGAATCGAGAATCGCGGGGGATGAACTGCCGCGCAAAGGGCGTGTTCTTGCTGCCTCAAGGCTTTTCGATTCAGTGTTGGGAGTGGTGGTAATGCGATATTCCCGAGGTGATGACATCGAATCAATCAAGGGTGAGGTGAGGTCGCTCCTTCCAGTGCGCGAGAAGATGACCAAACTCTGCGATCTGCTGGAGACCGGTGAGGGAAGTTACCGTTTCCAGTTCGAGGGCATCCGGCAAGATCACTTCGTGCAATGGCTATGGTGGCTGGCTTTCGCGCTCTCGCTGGACATGGGGCGAGAGTACATTCAACGAAGCTTGAAGCTGCTGCGGAACGCCGGAAAAGACGAACTCTTCGACGCGATCGCAGTTGCGCTGGGGGATGCGGGCCGACCCGTTTCCACTGAGGTGTTGTATCGCCAGTACCTCCCGCTCATGGAAGCAATCGCCTCACCCTCGGGCCGGCCCGGGCTCGTAAAGGAGTTCCTGGACGGCTGGTATGCAGGCAGCCGCAACGTGTACTGGCACGGGAATCACCGTGACGACGACAGCGGCTACATGGGCTACTGGGCCTTCGAGGCTGCGCTGGTCGTGATGCTGTTCGACATCGACGATTCGAGCTTCCGCGACCACGAGTACTACCCGGCCGATCTGGTAGCCCATTACCGGCGTCGTGCCGGTGACAGGACGTAGTTGTCCCTCCGCTGAGGTGCCAGGCGAGGGGTCTTCTGGACTGGCCTGTGGTCACCGCCTGGGATCGGACGCTGTACCGGACCAATCCCTCCCGCCGCAAACCCGCATCGCCTGCACGGCTGGATCTGAAAGCCCGCCGTTGTTGCCGCGGGCGTGGTCCATGGCTGATTAGGCGCGGCGGGCTGGCGTTTGCCCTATCATTCGCGCATCTCCCCAGACGCCCCCCGATGAGCCAGCCTGTTCCCGTCGGCACGCCGCCCCGCGTTGCCCGCGCGTTTCCGCACGCTGCCAGACCCCGCAGCCACCGCTGGCCACCGCCACTGCGCTGATGGGCGGACAGGGGGACACGAGGCGCTGGGCGGAGCGCCGCAGATCATCATTCAGGCGGGCATTGCGGCAGGGGCTGCTGTGGCTGCTGCTGGCCGTGGCCGCGCCACTGGCGGCACAGGAAGGCGCGCCGCCGCTGCGGGACTACGCGATCGACGTCTGGACCTCGCGCAACGGCCTGCCGCACAACTCGCTGCGTGACATCGCGCAGACCCCGGAGGGGCATCTCTGGTTCGCCACCTGGGAAGGCCTGGTGCGCTACAACGGCCTGGATTTCACCGTGTTCGACCGCAGTACCCGCCCGGGCCTGCGCGACAACGGCATCGGCGCGCTCTACGTCGATCGCCAGGGCGGGCTGTGGATCAGCGATTCGCGCGGCAATGTCAGCCATCGCGGCAACGACGGCCAGTGGCGGGTCTGGGAGCACCAGGGCGATACCCCGCAGGTGCTGATCCAGTCCATGCAGATGGACAGCCAGGGACGCCTGTGGCTGCTGTACGAAGGCAAGGGGCTCGGCTACCTGGTGCCGGACAAGGGCATCGTCTACCAGGCGCCGGCGGCTGAACTGCCGATGGCGATGAGCTTCACCAAACTGGTGGTCGACGCGCAGGACCGGGTCTGGGTCGGCACGCTCGATGGGCTGGTGCTGCGTGACAACGACGGTGCGCTCAAGCGCGCACCTGCCGCGTGGGGCTTGGGCGCAGGTACCGGGCTGTCGTGGCCGTACCGCGCTCCGGATGGCGCCCTGTGGATCGTCGCCGGCGAGCGCCTGTACCGGGTGGAGGACGATCAGCTGGTGCTGGTGCACCGCCTGCCGGGCCAGCTGCACATGACCGCGATGCTGCAGGACCGCCACGGCGACCTGTGGCTGGGTACCGAGAACCAGGGCCTGCTGCGGATCTCCACGCATGGGCTGGAGCGGCTGCCGGCGGGGTTGAACCTGCCCGGCGGGCGCGTTGTCAGCCTGCGCGAGGATGCGGAGGGCAGCATCTGGGTGGGTGCCAACGGCGGCCTGTACCGCCTGCGCGAGACACTGTTCAGCAGCTACACCGAGCGCGATGGCCTCAGTGGCGACTATGTGCGCACCGTGTTCGAGGACCGTGACCGCCAGTTGTGGGTCGGCAGCGCCAGCGGCCTGGACCTGCAGACGCCGGACGGCCGCTTCCGTGCGGTGCCGTTGCACAACCGGGGCGGCAAGGCGCCGTCGGTCCTCAGCCTGGCGCAGGGCCCGGCGGGGGATCTGTGGGTCGGCACCTTCGGTGACGGCGTCTACCGCCTCGGCCCGGACGGCAGCCTGCGGCACAACTATGCGGCCGCCGATGGCATGCCGGGAGGCAACATCCGCGCGATCAGCGTGGATGCGCAGGGCGTGGTCTGGGCCGGCACGCAGAAGGGCGTGGTCCGCATCGACGGCGACCGCGTGCAGGTATCGAGCGTGCCGGGCATGCCCGGTGGCCTGATCACCGCGCTCGAGCATGACCACCAGGGCAACCTGTGGATCGGCACCATCGAAGGCATCCGCGTGCTGCGCGGCAACCACGTGCAGTCGATCGACCTGGCCCCGATGGGCGGCGGCCGCAGCGTGTTCGGCTTCCATCAGCTGGGCGATGCGATGTGGATCAGCAGCGACCGCGGCCTGTACCGCTGGCAGAACGGCCGGCTGGCGCGGGTAGGCCTGGAGCAGGGCATGCCGGTGGATGCGGTGTTCCAGCTGGTGCCCGACCGCCTTGGCAACGTGTGGGTCAGCAGCAATCGAGGCGTGCTGCGCACCGACATGGCCACGCTCAATGCGGTGGCCGACGGCCGCGCGCCGCGGGTGCTGGTGGAGCGCTACAACGAGATTGACGGCATGGCCAACGCGCAGGCCAACGGCAGTTCGGGCCCGTCGGCGATCCTGCGCCAGGACGGCACGTTCTGGGTGGTCACCGCGGGCGGGCTGAGCACGGTCGATCCGCAGCGCCTGCAGCGCTTCCGTGAACGCCCGTCACCGCCGGCGGCGATCGAGAGCGTGCAGGTGGATGGTGCGCCGGTGCATTGGGAAGGCCCCGACCGTAACTACATTCCCGGCGGCCGTCGCCTGGCGGTGAGCTACGTGGGCCTGAGCTACCTGATGTCCGACCGGATCCGCTACCGCACGCGGCTGGAGGGCCTGGATGCCGGCTGGGTCGAACGCGGCCCGCAGCGCAGCGTCGAGTTCGTCGGCCTGCCGCCGGGGGATTACACCCTGCACGTGGCCGCTGCGCACCCGGCGGGGGCCTGGGGCCAGCAGGAAGCGGTGTGGAGCTTCACCGTGGAGCCGTTCTGGTGGCAGCGCCGCAGCGTGCAGGCGCTGGGCGGGCTGTTGCTGCTGGCCGGCCTGGTGGCGCTGTACCGCCTGCTGCTGCAGCAGCTGAAGGCCAGCAACCTGCGCCTGGCCCGGCGCGTGGACGAGGCGACCTTCGACCTGCAGGCCAAGACCGTGCACCTGCAGGCGCTGAACCAGGAAAAGACCGAGCTGGCCGAGCGCCTGGCACGGCAGGCCGAGGCGTTCGAGCGGCAGGCCCGCGAAGATGCCCTGACCGGGCTGGCCAATCGCCGTGGCTTCGATGAAACCCTGGCCCGCGACTTCGCGCGCTCGCAGCGCAGCGGTCATCCGCTGTGCCTGGTGGTGCTGGACATCGATCACTTCAAGGACGTCAACGACCGCCACAGCCACAGCATCGGCGATGCGGTGCTGGTGGAGGTGGCGCGATTGATCGCCGCGGCCTGCCGCGATTCGGACCTGCCCGCGCGTACCGGTGGCGAAGAGTTCGCGCTGCTGCTCAACGACACGCGCCTGGAAGAAGCCGCGCAGCTGTGCGCGCGCCTGCGCGGGCTGTTCCATGACCATCCGGACTGGGCCGGCGTGGAGGGCCTGCGCGTGACCTTCAGCGCCGGCCTGGTGGAGCTGGACGCCGACGACCGCACCCCGGCTCTGTTGTACCAGCGCGCCGACCGCGCGCTGTACCGGGCCAAGAGCGACGGCCGCGATCGTACGAGTATTGGTTGATCGCATCCACGCATGGCGTGGATGGATGGGATGCCCAACCGACAGTGCCGACCAACGGTCGGCACCCACCACGGAATTCACCCACGCAGACCTGTAGAGTCGAGCCATGCTCGACTATCGCGCGACAGCGCGGGGAAGCGTTGCTTCAGCGCGGCCAGGCGTTGGCAATCGTGCAGAACAAGCGCGCCGTCTGCTCGGTGTCGTACACCGCGCTGTGCGCTTCATTCGCGTCCCAGCCCAGTCCGGCGGCCGTGGCCGCACGCGCCAGCACGGTCTGCCCATAGGCGATGCCGGCCAGGGTGACCGTGTCGAACACGCTGAACGGATGGAACGGATTGCGCTTGTGGCCGGTACGCGCAACGGCCGCATTGACGAAACCGAGGTCGAAATGGGCGTTGTGGCCGACCAGGATCGCGCGCTGGCAGCCGTACTTCTTCATCGCGGCACGCACCGGGACGAAGATGTGGTCCAGTGCCGCTTTCTCTTCCTTGGCCAGCCGGAACGGGTGGTCGAGGATGATGCCGGTCACTTCCAGCGACTTCGGATCGATCTCCAGGCCCTCGGCCGGCACCACGTGTGCGCTGGCGGTCTGGCCGGGGTAGAGCAGGCCGTTCTCGTCCATCTCGATCGGCACGGCGGCGATTTCCAGCAGCGCATTGCGCTGGCTGTCGAAACCGCCGGTTTCCACATCGACCACCACCGGCAGGAAGCCGCGGAAGCGTTGTGACATCGCGCGCTGCGCCTGGGGAACTGCGGAATCGGGAGCGGCGGCAGGTGCGGGGGTGGGGTCAGTCATGCGTGAATTCTAGCAGAGCGCCCCCGAGCGCCCGACTGGCCTGTGGCGCACGGGTTCCCTGCGCAGGAGCGTGTCGACCAAGGTCGACACCCACCGGAGCACCACACCACCAGGTTCCCGGCAGGTGCCAACCCCTGAAACCCGGTAGGTGCCAACCTCTGGAACCCGGTAGGTGCCAACCTTGGTTGGCACAGAGCGCGCCGGACCCCGGTCAGCGCCTACCGGGCAGCGGGCCGGACCGTCATGCCCGATGGAAACCACCGCGCCAACCACGCATCCACGCTCAGCTTGCCGGCACCGGCGAAGATCAACGGCAGCAGCATCGCAATGAACAGCACCGGCAGCTTGAAGTTGCCGAAGCCCTGGTCGCTGATCGCATAGCCCATCGCAAGGTCGCCCAGCGAGTGCCATTCCATCGGCCAGTGCACGGCATAGGTTGCTACCACCGTCAGCACCAGCAGGCCGGTGGCGGCGAAACGGGTGCCGAACCCCAACAACAGGCAGGCCGCGCCGAGCAGTTCGAACCAGGTTGCCAGCTGCCAGTTCAGGGCGGGCGGTAGTTGATCGAACGGGAACGGAAAGGCGTCCTGCAGGTCGGCGAACCAGTTCTGGCCCTGCAGTTTCTCGCGGCCGGATTCGAAGAATTCCCAGGCCAGCAGCAGGCGTAGGCCGAGCGGGGCCAGCCAGGGGGCGAGACGGTCCAGCTGGCCGCGTGCGACGGCCAGGGTCGGAAGGTTCATCAGGGGATCTCCGCGGAAGGGGGTCAGGGAGGGGCGGGGAGAGCGCCGATCACGCCAGCCTGCAGGAACTGCCGCAGCAACGCGGCACCGGGTCCGGCCAGCGCGTCCTCGGCCAGCCCGTGGGTGTTGGCCAGGTGTTGCAGGTAGGCCTGGCCCTCGAGGCCGGGTTGCTCGCCGATGCTGGCCAGCAGGTACACCGCCAGCGGGCTGAGCGCGGCGAACCGCACCTCCCCATCGGCTTCGCGGCGTACCAGCAGGCCGGTCGGTTCGACTGGCGGCTGCGTTGGCGCGTCCTCGGCGCCGAGCCGATGTACCGGCCACTGGTACAGCAGCGGCCAGGCCAGAGGCGAGCGCTGCAGCGGCACCTGCAGAGGATCGATGTCGCCCGCGGGCGGCAGGGGCTCGGCGGCCAGCTGGTACAGCGCGGTTTCCACCCACTCGTAGTGGGCCAGCTCGGCCAGTGCCGGATGCGGCAGCTGCGGCCGTGCCTGCAGCCATTGCACGAACTCGGCGGCCAGCTCGGTGAACAACGGCGTCTGGCAGCGATGGGTGGCGAAGTACTGGCGCACCAGCGCGCTCCAGGCCGGTTCGCCGAGCAGGCGCACGCAGACCGGGAAACCGTTGCTCAACAGGCCGAGCAGATTGTTGAACAGCAGCCGTTGGTAGACCGCCACGCGACGCGGTTCCAGGCCTGCCGGCGCGGCCACCGCCTGCGGGTCGCGCAGGTGCGCGGTGAACGCATGCTGCTGTGCACGCAGGGAATCGGGAGCCTCAGCCATGACCGCCACCGGCGTGCGTGGCCTGCAGGCGGCGGATGGTCTGCAGCTCGCCCTGCAGTTCGGCATAGGGCGGGAAATTGAAGTCGCGTTCGAGCAGGGTCGGGCGCGCGCCGATACGCGCATAGGTGCGCGCCAGCAGCTCCCAGACCGGATCGATCACCGCACTGCCGTGGGTATCGATCTTCAGGTCCGGTGCGTCATCCAGGTGCCCGGCCACGTGCAGGCAGACGATGCGATCGGCGGGCAGCCCAGCAATGAAGGCGTCGGCATCGTAGCCGTGGTTGCAGGCGTTGACGTAGACATTGTTGACGTCCAGCAGCAGGTCGCAGTCGGCTTCGGCAAGCACGGCGTTGGTGAAGGCCAGTTCGTCCATGGCCGGCTCCGGTGCCAGGTAGTAGGACACGTTCTCCACCGCGATGCGTCGTCCCAGCAGGTCCTGCACGCGGGCGATGCGCGCCGCGGTATGGCGCACCGCTTCATCGGTGAAGGGGATCGGCAGCAGGTCGTACAGGTGGCCGTCGTCGCTGCAGTAGCTCAGGTGCTCGCTGTACAGCGGCACGCGATGGGTCTCGAGGAACTGGCCGACCTGTTCCAGCAGCTGGGTATCCAGTGGCGCACTGCCACCCAGCGACAACGACAGGCCGTGGCAGCTCAACGGGTGACGCTGCGCCAGTTCGGCCAGCGCGTCGCCGGCGGGCCCACCGACATGGATCCAGTTTTCCGGCGCGCATTCGAGGAAGTCGAAGTCGCCGGTCGGTGCATCACGCAGATCCTGCAGCAGCGCCCGGCGCAGGCCCAACCCGGCGGCCGCCGCGCGAAGCGGCGACCGCGGGTGGACGATGCGGGCGCGGACGTCAGTGCTTGCCACCGCACTTGCCTTCGCCGCACTTGCCTTCAGCCGACTTCTTGTCGCCGGTCTTGGCCTTGGCACCGGCGGCAGCACCGGCAGCCTTGCCCTTGTCGGCGCCGCACTTGCCTTCAGCACTCTTGCCGTCGGCGCCACACTTGCCTTCGGCGTGCTTGGTCGCGTCGGCGGCCATCTTGGTATCGGCGGCCTTGGCATCGGTGCTGGCCTTGGCAGCCTGGCCGGCCACCAGGTAGCCCTGGGCGAGGTCGCTCATGCTCAGGGCCGAGGCACTGGCGGTCATGCCCAGGCCGGCGGCCAGGGCGGTAGCAGTCAGCAGGGACAGGGTCTTGTTGGAACTGCTCATCGGTCGTGCTCCTGGGTGGTGTGGGCGGGTGCCCGGGTGGCCGGCAGGGGTGCCGGTGGAAACTATGGTGCAGCGATCCTACTCAACGAATCCTCGCCAAGACCTCAAATTTTCGTGAGGTTTGTTACAGAAGGGGAGACCGGTGGCCGGAATGCCCAGAAACAAGAAGGCCGCTGTCGCAAGGACAGCGGCCACCATGGAGTCAACTCACGTGTTGCAGTGCAGCGTCAGGGCTGGCCGGTGCTGGAGGTCTCGTCGCGCTTTTCGCGCGGCGGCAGCGGCTGCTCGCCGTGCACCAGGAACCACACGTTCTCGGCGATGTTGGTGGCGTGGTCGCCCACGCGCTCCAGGTTCTTGGCCATGAACAGCAGATGGGTGCACGGAGTGATGTTGCGCGGGTCTTCCATCATGTAGGTCAGCAGCTCGCGGAACAGCGCGGTGTACTGCGCGTCCAGGCGGGCGTCGTCCTCACGCAGCGCCAGTGCGGCGTCGGCGTCGTTGTCGCGGTAGGCGGCGATGGCGCGGCGCACCTGCTGCGCGGCCAGGCGGCCCAGCGCACGCAGGCCCTGGATCTGCGGCAGCGGCGGTACCTTGCCCAGTGCGATCGAACGCTTGGCGACATTGGCCGCGTAGTCGCCGATGCGCTCGATGTCGGCCGGGATGCGCAGGCCGGCCAGGATCTCGCGCAGGTCGCGGGCCATCGGCCCGCGCAGCGCCAGGCGCATCACGTCGTGGCTGATCTGCTGTTCCAGCGCGTCGATGGCTTCATCGTTGGCGATGATGCGATGGGCGGCGTTCTCGTCGCGCTTCTCGATCACGTCCATCGCTGCTTCGAGCTGGGCGACGGCCATCTCGCCCATGCGCACGATTTCGGCCACCAGGCGCTGCTGCTCTTCGTCGTAGCTCTTGACGATGTGGTCGTTGGGAAGGTTCATGGTCTGCAATCCGGGTAGAGCCAGGCCATGCCTGGCTGGAACATGTGGCGAAGGAACAGCGTCGATCAGCCGAAGCGACCGGTGATGTAGTCCTCGGTCTGCCGCTGCGACGGCTGCGAGAAGATCACTTCGGTGCGGTCGTGCTCGATCAGGTCGCCCAGGTACATGAAGGCGGTGTAGTCGGACACGCGCGCGGCCTGCTGCATGTTGTGGGTGACGATGACGATGGTGTACTCGTGCTTGAGCTCTTCCACCAGCTGCTCGATGCGGCTGGTCGAGATCGGGTCCAGCGCCGAGGTCGGCTCGTCCAGCAGCAGCACCGACGGGCGCAGGGCCACGGCGCGGGCGATGCACAGGCGCTGCTGCTGGCCACCGGACAGGCCCAGCGCGCTCTGGCCCAGCTTGTCCTTCACTTCGTCCCACAGCGCGCCCTGGCGCAGCGCCTGCTCGACGCGGTCGGCCATGTCGGCCTTGCTCAGCTTCTCGTGGTGGCGGATGCCGTAGGCCACGTTCTCGAAGATGGTCATCGGGAACGGCACCGGCTTCTGGAACACCATGCCGACCTTGCTGCGCAGGCGGTTCATCGGGTATTTCGGCGACAGGATGTTCTCGCCGTCCAGCAGCACCTCACCGCGCGCCTCCAGCTTCGGGTACAGCGCGTAGATGCGGTTGAAGATGCGCAGCAGGGTCGACTTGCCGCAACCGGAGGGGCCGATCAGCGCGGTCACGCGCTTTTCCGGAATCTCCAGGTTGATGCCCTTCAGGGCGTGGAACTTGTCGTAGTAGAAGTCCAGTCCACGCGCGGCCAGCTTGACCGGCGACGGCGTGTGCAGGCTCTCGTGCGAGGACGGCACGGCGATGCGCTGCATCGGCACGGCATTGGAAAGGTCGTTCATGGCGTTATCCACGGAAAGGTCAGTCATGGGAGATACGGTTGCGCAGCAGGATGCCGCGGGCGGCAAGGCTGACCAGCAACACGAAGACAGTCAGCACCAGGGCACCGGCCCAGGCCAGCACCTGCCAGGATTCATACGGGCTGCCGGCGAACTGGTTCATCACCACCGGCACCGAGGCCATCGGCTGGAAGATGTTGTTGTTCCAGTACTGGTTGCCGAAGGCGGTGAACAGCAGCGGGGCGGTTTCGCCGGAAATGCGCGCCAGCGCCAGCAGGATGCCGGTGATGATGCCGGCCGACGCGCTGCGGTACAGCACCTGCACGATCACCTTCCACTGCGGGATGCCCAGCGAAAGCGCGGCTTCGCGCATCTGCGAGGGCACCAGGCGCAGCATCTCGTCGGTGGTGCGCACCACCACCGGCAGCACGATGAAGGCCAGCGACAGCGCACCGGCGAATGCCGAGAAGTTGCCGCCGGTCTGCATCACGTACAGGGTGTAGACGAACAGGCCGAGCACGATCGACGGCGCCGACAGCAGGATGTCGTTGACGAAGCGGACCACGGTGCCGGCCTTGCGGGCGTTGCCGTACTCGGCCAGCCAGGTACCGGCCAGCACGCCCAGCGGGGTACCGATGCCGATCGCCAGCGCACACATCACGGCGCTGCCGAAGAAGGCGTTGGCAAGGCCGCCTTCCTGCATCGGCGGCGGCGTCATCTTGGTGAACAGATCCAGGTTGATGCCGGCCAGGCCCTTGGAGGCCAGGGTGAACAGGATCCAGCCCAGGAAGAACAGGCCGAACAGGGCGGTGGCGCAGGACGCGGTAATGGCAACGACATTGCCGATGCGGCGGCGCAGGTACAGCGAATCAGCGGTGGTGGACATCAGTTGCCCTCCTTGCGGGACAGGCGCATCAGCATCAGGCGGGCGATGGCCAGCACCACGAAGGTGACGATGAAGAGGACGAAGCCGAGCAGCAGCAGGGCCGAGCGGTAGGTTTCAGTGGCCTCGCCGAAATCGTTGGCGATCAGCGCGGCGATGGTGGTG
This sequence comes from Stenotrophomonas sp. GD04024, assembly GCF_029837545.1. Lineage (NCBI taxonomy): Bacteria > Pseudomonadati > Pseudomonadota > Gammaproteobacteria > Lysobacterales > Lysobacteraceae > Stenotrophomonas > Stenotrophomonas sp. GD04024. The sequence goes on from NZ_JAOEDV010000072.1 coordinate 20,366, forward strand.
CCCGGCTCCAGCAGCGACGGCGACAGGCGCACGCTGTTGCCGATCACGAAGGCCACTGCCATCGTTTCACCCAGGGCGCGGCCGAGGCCGAGGAAGATGCCGCCGATCACCGCCGAGCGGGTGTAGGGCAGCACGATGTCCCAGCTTACTTCCCACTTGGTGGAGCCCAGCGCGTAGGCCGACTCCTTCAGGCGGGTCGGCACGGTCAGGAACACTTCGCGCATCACCGAAGAGATGAACGGAATGACCATGATGGCCAGCACGAAACCGGCGGTAAGCATGCCGATGCCCAGCGGCGGGCCCTGGAACATCGGGCCGATGATCGGCCACTCGCCCAGGGTTTCGTTGAGGAACGGGGTGACGTACTCGGTCATCACCGGCACCAGCACGAACAGGCCCCACATGCCGTAGATGATCGAGGGGATGCCGGCCAGCAGTTCGATGGCGGTGCCGACCGGGCCACGCAGCCAGCGCGGCGCGACTTCGGTGAGGAAGAAGGCGATGCCGAAGCTGACCGGCACGGCAATGACCATCGCGATCAGCGCGGTGACCAGGGTGCCGTAGATCGGGGCGAGGGCACCGAACTTGTTTTCGACCGGATTCCAGTCGGCGGAGAAGAAGAAGCTCAGGCCCTGCATCTGCAGGGCATGGCGGCCGCCCCACAGCATCGACAGCGCGGCGCAGGCCAAGGCGATCAGGACGAAGATGACGGTGCCGACCAGCACCCATCGGAACAGTTTGTCGTTGCGGGCATCACGCGCATCACGCGTGGACGGGGCGGCTACAGGCTGGGCGATGGCATTCATGGGGACGGCTGGGCCAGGAAGGGGCGGGGCGGCATGGCGTGGAAGCAGCGGTGCCCGCGCGGGGCGGGCACCGTCGTATCCATCACTTCAGGTCGGTCGCCCAGTAGGCCTCGATCTGCTTGACCAGTTCGGCCGGCAGCGGCACGTAGTGCAGCTCGTTGGCCTGGGCCTGGCCGTTCTCGAAGGCCCACTTGAAGAAGGCCAGGGTGTCCTGGTTGCGCTTGGCGTCCTTCGGCTGCTTCTGCATCAGCATGAAGTTGGTGGCGGTGATCGGCCACGCCTGGTCGCCCGGGGCATTGGTGATGACCAGGTTGAAGTCCTTGGCGCTGGCCCAGTCGGCGCTGGCGGCCGCGGCGGCGAAGGTCTCCGCGCTCGGCTCGACCCAGTTGCCGGCCGCGTTCTGCATGGCGGTGTACGGCATGCCGTTCTGCAGCGCGTAGGCCAGCTCGACGTAGCCGATCGAACCCTTGATCTGCTTCACGTAGGACGCGACGCCTTCATTGCCCTTGCCACCCACGCCGTCCGGCCACTGCACCGAGGTGCCTTCGCCGACCTTGGCCTTCCAGTCCGGGCTGACCTTGGACAGGTAGTTGGAGAAGTTGAAGGTGGTGCCCGAACCATCCGAACGGTGGACCAGGGTGATCTTGCCGTCCGGCAGCTTCACGCCCGGGTTGGCGGCGACGATGGCCGGATCGTTCCAGGTCTTGACCTTGCCCAGGAAGATGTCGGCCAGCAGGGCGCCGCTCAGGCGCAGCTTGCCGCCCTCTAGGCCTTCGATGTTGACCACCGGCACCACGCCGCCGATGGCGGACGGGAACTGGGCCAGGCCAGCCTGGGCCAGCTCTTCGCTGCTCAGCGGCTTGTCCGAGGAACCGAAGTCGACGGTGCCGGCCTTGATCTGTGCAATGCCGCCGCCGGAACCGATCGACTGGTAGTTGATCTTGGCGCCGGTGCTGGCGTTGTAGTCAGCCGACCACTTGGAGACCAGCGGGAAGATGAAGGACGCGCCCGCGCCGGAGACCTCGGCGGTCACCTTGGCACCGGCAGCGGCCGGAGCGGCAGCACCGTCGGCAGCCGGCTGCTGTGCGGCCTGCTTGTCGCCACCGCAGGCCGACAGGCCCAGGGCGATGGCCAGGGAAAGGGCGGCAAGGCCGGCCGAGTGCAGTTTCATGGTCACTCCATAGCGGGGAAGAGCCGACGGGGTCGGCGGATGCGGCTATGAAATGATGTTTTTGTTACAGCCGTATTACGACCATGACAGAGGTGTCCTGGATCACGTTCCGACAAGGGTTTCACAGGGTGTGCCACGATCCGGGAGACCCCCGCAGACCCCGGATCTGCGCACGGTATGACCGGCGGATGGCCT
>NZ_JAOEDV010000073.1:0-22070 GCF_029837545.1 Stenotrophomonas sp. GD04024
CAACCGCAACGCCTTTGCAGACACCCGGACACCCCGCATGCCGCCCCTGCTGAAGATCCGTTCCGAGCGCGGGCAGATGTCGGCCATCGAACGCCGCATCGCCGACTTCATCCTCGACAACGCCCACCTGCTGCGCGATTACTCGTCCCAGCAGCTGGCCAGCGCACTGGGCATCAGCCAGTCCAGCGTGGTGAAGTTCAGCCAGAAGCTCGGCTTCAAGGGCTACCCGGACCTGAAATACTCCGTCGGCCAGGATGTCGCCCGCGCCGGGGCTGACACGCAGCAGGCACCGAGCGAGCCGGACAGCGGCGACGACTACCTGCGCCTGGGCGAGGCCCTGCGTCGCAGCAAGGCGCTGGCCGAAGAGGAAACCCGCCAGGCCAACCCGCGTGCGGAAATCGAGCGCATCGTGCAGCTGCTCGACGACGCCCCGAAGCTGTTCGTGTACGGGCTGGGCGATGACGGCCTGTACGCCCGCGAGTTCGCCATGCGGCTGTCGCTGCTCGGGCTGCTGGTGGTGCCGCATACCGACCCGGTCCTGATGCTGGCCAACCTGTCGGCGGCACGCCCGAACGATGTGCTGCTGGTGTTCTCCGAATTCGGAAGCCTGCCCCAGCTGTCGCAGCTGTCGCGGCAGTTCCAGGACATGGGGGGCAAGGTGATTTCCATCACCCGCCATACCGCCAATCCTCTGCGCGCGCATGCGGATGCGGCACTGGCGGTCTGCGCGCACGACCGCACGCCGCAGGTCGCGCAGCTGCTGTACCGTAGCGCCATGCACGCCCTGCTGGATTTCCTGTTCGTGCTGCTCTGCCACGCCAATCCGGACCGCCAGCAGCAGCTGGCCGTGAACCTGGAGCGGATCGACCACCTGCTGGATTCCTGACCGGAGCGCATGTTGATGAAATCGCTGGCCCGCCTCGCCGCCTTCGCGCTGCTGCTTGCCACAGCGTGGGCCGTCCACGCCGCGCCGCTGGACGGCGCGCGCCAGTTGATCGTGGTCACCAGCGAAGGCTGGGACAGCACCCAGGGCCAACTGCAGGCGTATGTACGCGATGGCAAGGGTTGGCACCCGCATGGGCAACCATTCCCGGTGGCACTGGGCCGCACCGGCAGCGCCTGGGGGCTGGGCCTGCATCCGGCACAGGCCGATGGCCCGCAGAAGCAGGAAGGCGACGGCCGCAGCCCGGCCGGTGTGTTCGCGCTCGGCAGCGCGTTCGGCTACGCCGTCACCCGCCCCGGCACCGCGATGCCGTACCAGCCGATGCTCGACAGCAGCTACTGCATGGACGTGCCCGCCTCACCGTTCTACAACCGCATCGTCGACGCGAAAAAGGTTGGAAAGGCAGCCGTGGAAGGCTCCACCGAGCCGATGCGGCTGGACCTGCACAACAAGGGCGACGTGCGCTACCAGCAGGGCTTCGTGATCGCCCACAACCCGGACAACCAGCCCGGCAAGGGCAGCTGCATCTTCGCCCACCTGTGGCGCCAGCCCGGCGAAGCCACGGCCGGCTGCACCGCCATGCCGCAGGCACGCATGCAGGCGCTGCTGGACTGGCTGCGGCCGCAGGACACGCCGCGCTTCGTGCTGCTGCCGCGCGCCGAGTACCAGCGCCTGCAGGCACAGTGGCAGTTGCCCGCACTGAGCGGAGACGCCCGTTGAGCGCGCAGGACGAACCGCAGCTGCAGCGCGCGGTCAGCCGCTGGCAGATCGTCGGCCTGTCGATCAACGATGTGATCGGCAGCGGCATCTACCTGCTGCCGGCCGCCACCGTCGCCCTGCTCGGGCCCTTCAGCCTGTGGGGCGTGGTCGCCGCCGGCATCGTCGTCGCGCTGCTGGTGCTGTGCTACGCGCAGGCCGCCAGCTACTTCGATGAGCCGGGTGGCAGCTACCTGTATGCGCGCGAGGCGTTCGGCCGTTTCGCCGGTTTCGAGATCGGCTGGATGATCTGGCTGACCCGCATCAGTTCGGCCGCGGCGCTCAGCAATGCGCTGGCCGATGCGGTCGCACGCTTCTGGCCGTGGGCTGGCGCCGGCATGGGTCGCATCGCGGTGATCGTGGTCTCGCTGGGCTTCCTCACCGGGGTCAACATCATCGGCGTGCGCTCGGCCGCACGCACCGGCGTGGTGCTGGTGATCGGCAAGATGCTGCCGCTGCTGCTGTTCGTGGCCATCGGCGCGTTCTACATTGATCCGCAGCTGGCATTCTCCGGCCAGCGCCCGGACCCGCACGACCTGCAGCGCATGGGCGAGGCCGCATTGCTGCTGCTGTACGCCTACGCCGGCTTCGAGAACATCCCGGCCGCGGCCGGCGAGTACCGCAATCCGCGCCGCGACATTCCGTTCGCGCTGATCACCATGATCATCACCGTCACCGTCATCTATGGCGCGGTGCAGGTGGTGGCGCAGGGCACGCTGGCCGGCCTGTCCAGCTCGGCGACACCACTGGCCGATGCCGCCGCCGGATTCGGTGGCGAAGCGCTGGCGCTGATCCTGACCATCGGTGCCACCATCTCCATCCTCGGCACCAACAGCAACACGATGATGATGGGTCCGCGCTTCCTGTTCGCGCTGGCCCGCGATGGCTACGGGCCGAAGATCCTGGCGCAGGTGCATCCGCGCTTCCATACCCCGGCCGCGTCGATCCTGTGCCAGGGCCTGATCGCGCTTGGCCTGGCGTTGTCCGGTTCGTTCGTGCAGCTGGCGCTGCTGTCGATGACCACGCGCCTGTTCGCCTACATCGGTACCGCCGCTGCGGTGCTGGTGCTGGCCAAGCGCTACGCCGACCGTCCGGGTGCATTGAAACTGCCCGGTGGCCCGCTGATTCCGGTACTGGCGCTGCTGCTGTGCCTGGCGCTGTTCGCCAGTGCCAGCTGGCAGAACATCGCCGCCGCGCTGGTTGCCTTCGCCATCGGTGCAGTGATCTACAAACTGCCGCGCAAGGATGCCGACGCCGGGTGAACGATGGCGCGCTCTGACCGGCAGATTGATCTGGCGATCACGCTGCCGGCCCCGGCCGTTAACCCGCCCGCAGGCACGATCAGGCTTCGTCCACAACGGAGCCCTTCCATGACCGAATACCAGATTCCCGGCCGCGTACCGGACGACAGCACGCCGCGCGACGCGGTCAGCAACTTCTGGCGCGAGCGCTACACCGCCGAGCCGTACTACGACGACCAGCTGTTCTTCGAGGATTATGAACCGGCCTACCGCATCGGCCATGCGGCGCGTGCCCAGGACATCATCCGCGCCTACGAGGAAGTAGAAGGCGAGCTGGAATCACGCTGGGCCAGCGAGCGCGGCCGCAGCCGCCTGGAATGGGCACAGGCACGCAGCGCGGTGCGCCGTGGTTGGGAGGAGGCGGTCAACCTCGACCAGCGGCTGGACAAGGGCGTACCGCGCGGTACCTGATCGAACCGCGCCCATGACAGGGCCGCGTCCTGCCCGGCTCTGTCCAGACATGCACCTGTTCAGGACCTTCGGGCCACGACGGTCACTGCTCCAGTGGTATACAAGGGACAGCCCGGCCATCCGCATCCCCGCACTGGAGATACCCATGACCCGCACGCCCCTGCTGCTCGCCCTCGGCCTGGTGCCGATCCTTGCCACCTCGGCCTGCAACGCCGCCGACCCGGCCGCCAGCGGTGCCCAGACCGCTGCACCGGCGACCACCACCGCCGCCGACCAACGCCCGTTCACCGCCACCGAAGTCAGCCGCTTCGACCAACCGTGGGCGATGACCTTCCTGCCCGACGGCAGCCTGCTGGTCACCGAGAAGCGCGGCAAGCTGCAGCATCTGGACCTGGCCAGCGGCCAGAAGCATGAGATCACCGGCGTGCCGAAGGTTGCCTATGGCGGCCAGGGCGGCTTCGGCGACGTGATCCTGCATCCGCAGTTCGCCCGCAACCACGTGATCTACCTCAGCTACGCCGAGGAAGGCACGCTGGATACCCGCGGTGCTGCCGTCGCCCGCGCCACGCTGGCGCTGGACGCCAGCGGCGCCGGCCAGCTGAAGGACCTGAAGGTGATCTGGCGGCAGAGCCCCAAGGTCAGCGGTGAGGGCCACTACGGCCACCGCCTCGCCTTCGGCCCGGACGGCAAGCTGTGGATCAGTTCCAGCGAGCGGCAGAAGTTCGATCCGGCGCAGGACATGAGCGGCAACCTCGGCAAGATCATCCGCCTCAACGACGATGGCAGCCTGCCCGCCGACAATCCGTTCGCCTCGCAGGGGGGCGTCGCCGCACAGGTGTGGTCGCTGGGCCACCGCAACATCCTCGGCATGGCCTTCGATGCCAACGGCAAGCTGTGGGCGCACGAGATGGGCCCGGCCGGCGGCGACGAACTGAACCTGATCGTGCGCGGCGCCAACTACGGCTACCCGATCGTCTCCAATGGCAACCACTACGATGGCCGCCCGATTCCCGACCACGACACCCGTCCGGAATTCGCCGCGCCGAAGGTGACCTGGACGCCGGTGATCTCCCCGGCCGGCTTCGTGATCTACAGCGGCACCCTGTTCCCGCAGTGGAAGGGCAGCGGCTTCATCGGCGGCCTGTCCTCCACCTCGCTGGTGCGCGTGGCCTTCGACGGCGACAGCGCGCGCGAAGCCGAGCGCTTCAACATGGGCGAGCGCATCCGCGAAGTGGAACAGGGCCCGGATGGCGCGCTTTGGCTGCTGGAAGACGGCAGCAAGGCACGCCTGCTGAAGCTCACCCCGAAGACCTGACGCCCGGTAGTGCCGGCCGCTGGCCGGCATCGCCCCTACCCAACGGCCCCGCACGCGGGGCCGTTTGCATTCACTGGATGGTGCCGACCTTCACCTCGGTGCGGGCGCAGGCCTTGTCCAGGCACTCGCCGGTCAGCCAGACCTGGCCATCACCGATCATCACGCCCTGCTGGTTGACGAACACCTTGCCGAAGTCCTGCCCGGACATCGCCTTGACCACCGCCGGCGTGATGATCTTCTCGTAGTTGCGCTGGAACTCGCCCGGCCCGGTGATCTTCTTGCCACCAGCGATGTTCAATGGGAAGCGCACTTCCTCCACCACGGCCGCGCGGTCACCACCGACCACGGCGGTCTTGAACGCGTTGAACACCTTCTCGTATTGCGCGGCATCCCCCAGCACGCTGTCGATGCGGGTGCGTGCATCGCCCTCCTCGGCGGCGGCGGCGGTGGAGTTTTCGCTGGCGTGTTCTGCCGCTGCCTGCGGTGCAGCGGCCGGGTCCGGCGTGGTGCTGGCTGCCGCTTCGGCCGGGGTGGAACCGGTCATCGGCGGCGGCGCATCGGCAGCAGGCTCGGTCGGCGGTGCCGGCTGCGAACAGGCGGCCAGCAGCAGGGCCGGAATCAGGAAAGCGATCTTGCGCATGCGCGAACTCCATCGGATCAAGGCCCCGATGGTAGCGCCGGGCCAGTGATGGCAACAAAAAGGGGACGGAGGGAATTAAGTCGTTTATGGCACAAACGACTTAATTCCCTCCGTCCCCTTTTTCTTCGATCAGCCCTTCAGCAGTTCGAACTGCACCGCTTCGCCAGCGGCCGACGAGGCGCACACCCACACCTCGAACTGGCCCGGCTCGGCACGCAGCACGCCGTCGCGGCCGGTGAAGGCCAGCTGCTCGCGGGTCAGGGTGAACACGACCTCGGCCGACTCGCCCGGCTGCAATGCCACCTTGCGGAAGTCCTTCAGTTCACGCACCGGGCGCACGCGGCTGGCCACGCGGTCGTGGATGTACAGCTGCACCACTTCCTCGCCCGCCACAGCACCGCTGTTGGTCAGCGTGGTGGTGAGGGTCAGGGTCTCGTCCCAGCCCAGCTGGGAGGCACTCAGCTGCGGCACGCCGTAGTCGAACGAGGTGTAGCCGATGCCGTGGCCGAACGGGTACAGCGGCTCGTTCGGAATCTCGCGCCAGCGCGCCTTGAACTCCGACATGGTCGGCAGTTCCGGACGGCCGGTGCGCGGGTGGTTGTAGAAGTACGGCTGCTGGCCGGACACCTGCGGGAAGCTGACCGGCAGGCGGCCGGACGGGCTGTAATCGCCGAACAGCACATCGGCCACGGCATGGCCGGTCTGCGTGCCCAGGTACCAGGTCACCGCCACCGCCTGTGCATTGCGCACCGCACCCTGCAGCGCCAGCGCGCGGCCGTTGCGCAGCAGCACCACCAGCGGCTTGCCGGTCATCGCCACGGCCTCGGCCAGCGCCTGCTGTGCCGGTGGCAGGGTGATCTCCACGCGCGACTGTGCTTCGCCGCTGTAACGCTGCGGCTCGCCCAGCGCCAGCACCACCACATCGGCGCGCAGCGCGGCGGCCACGGCCGCTTCGGTGCCGCCCGGAATCGCGGTTTCCAGTTCGCAGCCCGGCACGATCTCCAGCAACGCCTCGTCGCCGATGGCGGCACGCACGCCGGTTTCCAGGTCCACGTAGCGCTGCTTGTCGCCGAACAGCGTCCAGCAGCCTTCGATGTTCTCGCGGTCCTGCACGAACGGGCCGATCAGCGCGATCTTCTGCCCGCTCTTCTGCAGCGGCAACACGTTGTCGCGGTTGTTCAACAGCACGATCGAACGGCGCGCGGCATCGCGCGACAGTGCGTCATGCGCGGCGAGGTACGACGTATCGGCTTCGCGCGCTGGATCCAGCGAACGGTACGGGTCGTCGAACAGGCCGATGGTTTCCTTCAGCCACAGGATGCGGCGCACGCCTTCATCCAGCACCGCCATCGGCACGTCGCCGCTCTCGACCAGGCCCGGCAGGTGCTCGGCGTAGAAACCGCTCTGCATGCTCAGGTCGAGGCCGGCGGTGAACGCCTTGGCGGTGGCATCGCGGTCATCGGCGGCATAGCCGTGTGCGACCAGCTCCATGTCGGCGGTGTAATCGGAAATCACCACGCCCGGGAACTTCCACTCACCACGCAGGATGTCGGTCAGCAGTTCTGCGTTGGCGCTGGCCGGTACACCGTTGATGTCGTTGAACGACGACATCACGGTAATCGCGCCAGCGTCGAAGGCAGCCTTGAACGGCGGCAGGTGCACATCGCGCAGAGTCTGCGGCGAGATGTCCACCATGTTGTATTCCATGCCGGCCATCACCGCGCCATAGGCGGCGAAATGCTTCGGCGTAGCCAGCAGCGAATCGTCGGCGCGCAGGTCGCTGCCCTGGAAGCCACGCACGCGGGCGGCGGCGAAGGCACAGCCCAGCACCACGTCCTCACCGGCCCCTTCGGCGCCACGGCCCCAGCGCTGGTCGCGGGCGATGTCCACGGCCGGCGCATAGGTCCAGTGCAGGCCGGCGGCAGTCGCCTCGATGGCGGTGGCGCGGGCGGTGCGCTCGGCCAGCTCCGGTTCGAAGCTGGCAGCCTCGCCCAGCGGGATCGGGAACACGGTGCGCATGCCGTGGATGACGTCGGCAGCCAGGATGACCGGAATGCCCAGGCGGCTCTCCTCGGTGGCGACCTGCTGGATGCGGCGGCCCAGCTCGGCGCCGACACCATTGAACAGCGAGCCGACCTTGCCCTCGCGCACCTGCTGCAGCACCTGGTCGGCATTGCGCACGTTGGCTTCCGGGTTCACGTCCGGGGCGAACGGGCGGACCATGTCCGCGAAGACACCCAGCTGGCCGACCTTTTCTTCGACGGTCATCTGGGCAATGAGGGATTCGATGCGATCGGAGGCCACCAGCAGTCCTTGATGAAAACGTTTACAAGCCCGGCATTCTAGCGATCCCGCGCCATTTGGCGAGAGGTTTCGTCGTTCAGTTTCAGGCTCCAGCCGGATCCGTACGGTCCGGCCGGAGGCCTCGCAGCTTACTCCGAGCCGGCCAACTGGCGCTGCCCGGCCATCAACATGGCATCGCTGGAGGCCTGGAACACCCGCAGCCCGAAGGCCGGCAGGATCGCCAGGAGGTGGTCGAAGATGTCCGACTGCACCGCTTCGTACTCGCCCCAGGCGGTGCTGCGGGTGAAGCAGTACAGCTCCAGCGGCAGGCCCTCGGTGGTCGGTTGCAGCTGCCGTACCAGCAGGGTCATGTCGGTATGGATGCCCGGATGGCTGCGCAGGTAGCGCTCCACATAGGCGCGGAACGTGCCCAGGTTGGTCACCCGGCGGCTGTTGACCTCGGCCACGCCCTGTTCGCGCAGGCGCCCGTTCCACTGCCCCAGCTCCTGCGCCTTCTCGTGCAGGTAGTCGCGCAGCAGCGCGAACTCGCCGAGGAAGGCCAGGTCACCCTCGTCCAGGAAGCCGACGCTGTGCTGGTCCAGGTACAGCGCGCGCTTGATGCGGCGGCCACCGGCCTCCTGCATGCCGCGCCAGTTCTTGAACGACTCGGTCACCAGCTTCTTGGTCGGGATGGTGGTGATGGTCTTGTCGAAGTTCTGCACGGTCACGGTGTGCAGCGCGATGTCGATGACGTCACCGTCGGCGTTCTGGCTGGGCATCTCGATCCAGTCGCCGATGCGCACGCGGCCATCGCCGCTGATCTGCACGCTGGCCACCAGCGACAGGATGGTGTCCTGGAAGATCAGCATCAGCACCGCGGTGGCCGCGCCCAGGCCGGTGACCAGATAGCGCAGGTCAACGCCGGCCAGAGTGGCGACGATGGACAGCCCGGCGATCACGAAGATCACGATCTTGGCGACCTGCAGGTAGCCCTTGATCGGCTTGTTGCGTGCCTCGGGGCGGCGCTCGTAAAGGTCGTTGGCCGCATCCAGCGCATGCGATATCGCCAGCACCACGGTCAGGATCGCCCACGCCTGGCAGGCGCCGATGATGAAGCTGACCAGACCCGGCGGCAGGTCCGGTACGATGCGGATGCCCGAGGCGATCACCTGGCTGGGCACCACGTTGGACAGGCGCGAGATCACCCGCATCAGATGGCTGCCACGGCCGGTGTCGGCACCCGGCAGGCGGCTGAGCAGACGCCGCAGCCCGCGCAGCAGGATGCGCTTGGTCACCCAGTTGGCCAGGCCCGCTGCGACCAGCAGCGCCGTGATCATCAACGCCAGGTAGGCGCCGGGATAGGGTTCCAGTGTGTTCTGCAGCTTTTCCAGCCACTGTACCGCCACCACCGCGTCCACCATCGGTTGTCTCCTTGCTTCGTTCTTTGCTGTTGAGGTTGCCGGCCAGCGGCCGGCACTACCAGGTTGCCGGCCGCAGCCGGCGTCGCCGGGTCAGTCCCGCGTGCGTTCGATGATCACGCCCACCGCGCGTGCGCCACGCACCGCACCCGGCTTGCTCAGCTTCAGGCGCAGCCACTTCACGTCGAATTCGTCCAGCACGATCTGCGCACAGCGCTCGGCCAGGGTCTCGACCAGGCCGAACTCCGACTCGCGCACGAACTGCTCCAGGCGCTTGCTGACCGCCTTGTAGTTCAGGGTGTGGGCAATGTCGTCGGTGGCCGCGGGGCGACGGTTGTCGAAGCCCATTTCCAGGTCGAACACCAGGTCCTGGCGGATCCGTCGTTCCCAATCGTAGATACCGATCAGGGCGTCGATCGTCAGCCCCTCGATGAAAACCTTGTCCATTGCGGTTACCAGCCGAATACAGGCAACCATGGTAACGGCACGGCGGTGAGCCTGCCCGGAACGGGCGGTGGGCACTCCGCCCGAGGCGGGCGCGAAAAAAACAAAGGGCCCCGCTAGCGGAGCCCTTTGGTACTACCTTTGTCCCCGGGGGGAACTTTCTCAAGCCGCGAGTCCCGGTGGCGCAGGTGCCCAGACTAGTCAGTCATCAAACGGTGGGTCAAGGCCAATCCCGACAACGCAGACCCTCATGTTCGCCCCGGCCGAAACGCGGGAAACAGGCCACGCACGCAAGGAGGTTTCCTGATGGTGGCCGACTCGATCCCTGGACAACCTGCGTCTTCCCTTCACCACCGCACATCACGATGGCTGCATACGATGCATTGAGGCGCGCGTTGTCAGCGGAGCGGTTGTCGACCTACGAGAGAATCGCATCAACCTGCGGCCCAGACGTCACTGCCGAATCCCTGTATGTGTGGAACATGCGGATGTGCGGCGCGTTGATGATGCCGGTCCACCTGTGCGAAGTGGTCACGCGCAACGCAGCGGCCTCGGCATTGGCCCGACAGCACGGCCCGCGGTGGCCTTGGAACGATGCCTTCAGACGCAGGCTACCTGCCTCTTCATCCACCTCAGCCAGAGCCGCGCTGGAACAGGTCGCCAGCCGCGCAACAGATACACCCGGGATCGTCGCTGACCTGCCGATGGTGTTCTGGCAGCAGCTCTTCACCTGTCGCTTCGACGCCACGCTGTGGATACCGGCGCTCGGGACGGTTCTGCGTCATGCGCCTGCAGCTCATCCAAGCGTGATCAGGAAGGCCATCCATGCAGACATCGGGCGCATCCGCCACCTGCGCAACCGCATCGTGCACCACGAACCGATCCTGGAACGCGACCTCGGTGCCGACCTGGCCGCGATCGGGCGGCTGATCCATGCACGCTGCCCGCATACGCTGGAGTGGCTGCAGCGCCACGAGCGGGCCACGACCGCGCTGGCGGCGTCGCCGTTGGGTGCGCGTGCGTAGCCTCGATCACGCGCAGTCGAGCATGGCTCGACGCTACAGAGCGCGGCGGTCGGGGTTCACACCGCCGGCAACGTCGCCATGTCCCAGCGTGGAGTCACGTCCACCTTCGGCGGGCTGTGCTGGCCGGCCTGCAGGCGCAGCGCGCCGGCGAAGGCGATCATCGCGCCGTTGTCGGTGCACAGTGCCGGGCGCGGGAAGCAGGCGCGGCCGCCGAGGCGCTCGGCCATCTGCTTCAGGCGTGCGCGCAGGCGCGTGTTGGCGCCGACGCCGCCGGCCACCACGATCACGTTGGTCCCCGCCGCTTCCAGCGCGCGCTCGCACTTGATCGACAGGGTCTCGACCACGGCATCTTCAAAGCCACGGGCGATGTCGGCGCGGGTCTGCTCGCTCTGGTCGCTGTCGCGCCAGGCCATCAGGACCTGGGTCTTCAGGCCGGAGAAGCTGAAATCCAGCCCCGGGCGGTCGGTCATCGGCCGTGCGAAGCGGTACGCGCCGGGTGTTCCCTGCTCGGCCAGCCTGGCCAGCTGCGGGCCGCCCGGGTACGGCAGGCCCATCAGCTTGGCGGTCTTGTCGAAGGCCTCGCCAGCTGCGTCGTCCAGGGTCTCGCCCAGCAGGCGGTACTGGCCGATCGCGTCCACCGCCACCAGCTGGGTGTGGCCCCCGGACACCAGCAGGGCCACGAACGGCGCCTGCGGCGGGTCATCCTCCATCAACGGCGCCAGCAGGTGGCCTTCCATATGGTGGACACCCACCGCCGGCACCTCCAGCGCCCAGGCCAGCGAGCGGGCCACGCCCGCACCCACCAGCAGGGCGCCGACCAGGCCGGGGCCAGCGGTGTAGGCCACGCCATCGATGTCGCCCACGCCCAGGCCGGCCTCGGCCAGGGTCTGGCGCACCAGCGGCAGCAGCTTGCGCACGTGGTCACGGCTGGCCAGCTCGGGCACCACACCACCGTATTCGGCGTGCAGGGCGATCTGGCTGTAGACCGCATGGGCGCGCAGGGCCGCGCTGCCGGCCAGGTCGGTGTCATACACCGCCACGCCGGTCTCATCACAGGAAGATTCGATGCCAAGGACTCGCATGCCTGCTATTATGACGCCCCTGCCGCCTCCTCGGGGGACGCGCAGGTCTCACTGCTTTCGAACCTCTGGCCCGTATTCAGGGTTGGCCGCTTGCAGTTTGTCGTTTCGCCGCTATAATGTGCGGCTCGCCGGGCGTGACCCGGTTCTACTGTGTCCCGGAGATTCCATGCCCAGCGTCAAAGTCCGCGAGAACGAGCCCTTCGAGTTTGCTCTTCGCCGCTTCAAGCGCACTTGCGAAAAGGCCGGTGTGCTGGCCGAAACCCGCAAGCGCGAGTTCTACGAAAAGCCGACCCAGGAGCGCAAGCGCAAGGCCGCCGCTGCTGTGAAGCGTCAGCTGCGCCGCTCGTCGCGCGACGTCACCAAGCGTCAGCGCCTGTACTGATCGGACGCATCTTCATTGCGGCGGGCCTGCCTGTCGCGATGGAGCCGAAGCCGGCACGCGCGAGCGTCGCCGGCTTTTTGCGTTTCCGGGTCCGGGCATCCGCCCCGCCCTACCTACCACCACGAGGTTCCTCATGAGCATGAAGCAGCAGCTCACCGAAGACATGAAGGCCGCCATGAAGGCGGGCGAGAAGCACAAGCTGGGCGTGATCCGCCTGATCAACGCCGCCATCAAGCAGCGCGAAGTGGACGAGCGCATCGAGCTGGATGACACCGCCGTGATCGCCGTGCTCGACAAGATGGTCAAGCAGCGCAAGGACTCGGTCAGCCAGTTCGAAGCCGCCAACCGCGAAGACCTGGCCGAGATCGAGCGTGCCGAGATCGTGGTCATCGAAGCCTACCTGCCGGCCAAGATGGGTGAAGCCGAGATCGTGGCCGCCATCCAGGCCGCCATCGCCGAAACCGGTGCCTCCGGCCCGGCCGACATGGGCAAGCTGATGGGCGCGCTGAAGCCCAAGCTCGCCGGCCAGGCCGACATGGGCCTGGTGTCCAAGCTGGTCAAGCAGCAGCTGGCGTAAGCCATTGCCGGGGTCGGATCCCTTTCGCGCTGCGGAAGGGCTCTGACCCCATCGATGCACCCGCTTCACCGCACCTTCGACCCCCGGCTGCTACAACATCCCCATGGTCGAGCCATCGCACTCCCCCGCCGACACGCGTCCCCACGGCATCCCCGCACGGCTTCGCCACTACGCTGATCGCCTGCAGGACAGCTTCCCGATGGCGGTGGCCAAGCGCTTCGTCGAAATCGACGTGCTGACCCAGGCCGCCTCGGTCTCCTTCTACGCCCTGCTGTCGATGGCGCCGCTGCTGGTGCTGCTGCTGTGGCTGACCGCCTCGTTGTACCCGCCCGCGCAACAGACGCTGATCAGCCAGATCGGCTCGGTGGCCGGCAGCAGCGTGGCCAGCGTCGCCGACACCGTGCTGCACAACGCCAACAGCCAGCCCAGCGTCGGATCGCTGGCCGGGCTGTGGAGCACGTTGCTGCTGTTCGTCGGTGCCACCGCCGTGTTCGCCCAGCTGCAGAACGCGCTGAACCGGATCTTCCACACCAGCGGCCAGCGCCTGGAAGGCATCAAGGCCTGGCTGCGCAAGCGCGTGTTCTCGTTCGGCGTGGTACTGGCGCTGGGCTTCCTGCTGATCCTGTCGATGACCGCCACCACCGCGCTGCAGGTGGTGTTCGCGCAGCTGCCCTCGGTACTGCCTGCGATCGGCTACCTGACCTCGTTGCTGCTGTACACGCTGGCCTTCGCCTTCCTCTACCACTACCTGCCGGACCGCCGCGTGGCCTGGCGCCAGGCCTTCATCGGCGGTGCCATCACCTCGGTGCTGTTCACCCTGGGCCGCTATGGCATCGGCGTCTACATCGCTACCGTGGCCCCGGGCAGTGCCTACGGATCGATGGGCGCACTGGTGATCGCGCTGGTCTGGATCTACTACGCCACCGCCGTGTTCTTCGTCGGTGCGCTGATGACCGCGGTGATCGACGAACGCCAGCATGCACGGGCGCAGCTGGCCCGTGCCGGCGCTGAAGGCCAACAGGCCGGTCCCGGCATCGCCAGCGAGTAAACTAGGGGAACCTGCCGCCCCCGCAGCGCGCCCTGGCGGCCGCGCCCCGTTCTGTTGCCCATGGCCCGTATCCCCGACGCTTTCATCGACGACCTGCTGGCCCGCACCGACATCGTCGAGGTGGTGGGCAGCCGCGTGCCGTTGAAGCGCCAGGGCAAGGAGTACGCGGCGCGCTGCCCGTTCCATGACGAGCGCTCGGCCTCGTTCACGGTCTCGCCCACCAAGCAGTTCTATCACTGCTTCGGCTGTGGCGCACACGGCACCGCGATCAGCTTCCTGATGAATTACGACCGCCTCGAGTTCCTCGATGCGGTGGATGAACTGGCCAAGCGCGCCGGCATGGACGTGCCGCGCAACGAGAACCCGCGCAGCCCCCAGCAGCAGGATGACAGCCGCGAGCTGTACTCGGCGCTGGAGGCGGCCACCAGGTTCTTCCAGAGCAACCTGCAGGGCAGCGACAAGGCCCGCAGCTATCTTGATGGCCGTGGCGTGGATGAAGAGAACCGCGCGCGTTTCCAGATCGGCTACGCGCCGGATGGCTACAGCGGCCTGCGCGATGCGCTGGGCAAGGACGAGCGCCGCATGAAGCTGCTCGATCGCGCCGGCCTGTTCTCCAAGAACGACCGCGGCCACGTCTACGACAAGTTCCGCGACCGGGTGATGTTCCCGATCTTCGACCGCCGTGGCCGGGTCATCGCCTTCGGCGGCCGCGTGTTCGAGAAGGACGACGGCCCCAAGTACCTCAACTCCCCCGAGACCGCGCTGTTCCACAAGGGCCGCGAACTGTACGGCCTGTGGCAGGTACGCCAGGCCAACCAGAAGATCGAGCGGCTGATCGTGGTCGAGGGCTACATGGACGTGGTCTCGCTGTTCCAGTTCGGGGTCACCCAGGCGGTGGCAACGCTGGGTACCGCGACCACGCCGGACCATGCCGAACTGCTGTTCCGCAACGCGCCGGACGTGTTCTTCTGCTTCGATGGCGATGCCGCCGGCCGCCGCGCCGGCTGGAAGGCGCTGGAGTCGGTGCTGCCGCGCATGAAGGATGGCCGCCAGGCCTTCTTCCTGTTCCTGCCCGATGGCGAGGACCCGGACACCATCGTGCGCAAGGAAGGCGCCGAGGCGTTCAACGAGCGCCTGAAGCAGGCCACCCCACTGTCACAGTTCTTCTTTGACGAACTCACCCGCGAGATCAACCTGGGCACGCTGGACGGCAAGGCACGCCTGGCCGAGCGGGCAAAGCCGATGCTGGCGCAGATTCCCGATGGCGCCTTCGGCGACCTGATGAAGCAGCAGCTGGCGCAGCTGACCGGCCTCGGCGGCAATGCCGCGTCCGCGCGCGCACCGATGCCGCAGCGCCAGCCGGCGCGCACGATCCAGCCGGTGGCCAGGCGCAGCCTGGTGCGCGGCGCGATCGCCGTGCTGCTGCAGCAACCCTCGCTGGCGCTCACGCTGGGCGGCAAGCATCACTTCCAGGGCCTGCGCCTGCCCGGCGTGGAGCTGCTGCTGGAACTGCTGGGGTTGGTCGAGCAGCGCCCGGACATCAGTACCGGCGCCCTGCTGGAACACTTCGACGGCCGTGAAGAGCAGGCCGCGCTGCATACGCTGGCGGCGCAGACGCTGCCTGGCACTGAAGCCAGCTGGACCCAGGAACTGCACGACGCCGTGGCCCAGCTGGAGAAACAGCTGCTGGTGCAACGTCTGGAGGAGTTGTTGGCAAAGCAGCGCCAGCAGGGTCTGGACGATACTGACAAGTACGAACTGCGCGAGCTGCTGAAGGCCCGCGCCGGACTGCGCCTGTAGCGGCAGATTGCTTTCCCGGAGAGGACCATGCTGCTGCGCCTGACCTGCCTGCTGTTGTTGTCGCTCTGCCTGCCGCTGACGGCCCTGGCCGAAAACGCCCCTCTCAATGAAGTCCGCCCTGGCCTGTATGCCGGCGGCCAGCCCAGCGGCACGCAGCTGCGGGCGTTGGCCGCGCAGGGCGTGCGCACGGTGATCGACCTGCGCCAGCCCGATGAGGACCGCGGCTTCGATGAAGCCGGCATGGCCGAATCGCTGGGCCTGCGCTACGTACGCATTCCCGTGGCCGGGGCCGATGGCCTGGATGCGGCTAACCTGCGCGCCGTGCACCAGGCCCTGGAGCAAAGCGCAGGTCCGGCGCTGCTGCACTGCGCGTCCGGCAACCGCGCCGGTGCCGTGCTCGCCCTGGTCACTGCACGCTACGAACACGCCAGCCCGGAACAGGCCCTGCAGCTCGGGCAACGTGCCGGCCTGACGTCGCTGGAAGCCGCCACCCGCCAACGCCTGGCCGCGCCCGCCGCTTCGCCCTGACTCCTCCGTCCCAAGGACTCTGCCCACCATGACCCGCTGGTGGTCGCGCCTGCGACCTGACAACTTCACTATCGCCCTGCTGTGCACCGTCGGCCTGGCCTCACTGCTGCCGATGAAGGGCGCCGCCGCCATCGTCCTCGACGATGTCACCACCGTCGCCATCGCCGCGCTGTTCTTCCTGCATGGCGCGCGCCTGCCGCGCGAGTCGATCATCGGCGGCATGCTGCACTGGCGGCTGCACCTGACCATCCTGGCCTGCACCTTCATCCTGTTCCCGCTGCTGGGGCTGATGTTCAAGCCGCTGTCCGGCTGGCTGCTGACCCCGGAGCTGTACCTGGGCGTGCTGTTCCTGTGCACCCTGCCCTCCACCGTGCAGTCGTCCATCGCGTTCACTTCGATGGCGCGCGGCAACGTACCCGCAGCGGTGTGCAGTGCTTCGCTGTCGAGCATCCTCGGTGTGTTCCTGACCCCGCTGTTGCTGACCGCACTGGCCGGCACCTCCGGCGGCATCCACGATCCGCTGCATGCCATCGGCGGCATCATGCTGCAGTTGCTGGTGCCGTTCGTGGCCGGCCACCTGCTGCGGCCGTGGATCGCCGGCTGGGTCGAGAGGCAGCGCGCGCTGCTGCGCTACACCGATCAGGCCACGATCCTGCTGGTGGTGTACTCGGCGTTCGGCGAGGCCGTCACCGAGGGCCTGTGGAGCAAGACGCCGCTGCTCTCGCTGCTGGCCGTAGCGGTGGTTGCCGCCGTGCTGCTGGGCATCGCCATGCCGCTGATCACCTTCATCGCCCGCCGCCTGCGCTTCAACCGCGAAGACGAAATCGCCATCGTGTTCTGCGGTTCGAAGAAGAGCCTGGCCACTGGCGTGCCGATCGCCAAGGTGCTGTTCGCCGGCGGCAGCCTCGGTGCCATCGTGCTGCCGGTGATGATCTACCACCAGATCCAGCTGATCGTCTGCGGCGTGATCGCGCAGCGGTATGCCAAGCGCGCGCCCTGACCGGGCGCGCGGGTTGATACTGGAACACGCATCCACGCATGACGCGGATCTATAGTAGATCCACGCCATGCGTGGATGACTCTCGCGGCGCCGCTAATCCACAATATCCGCAGCGATGTCGTGCAGCACTCGCGCGTTGCGCTCCACGTCGCTCCCCCGTTCGCCGGTGGCGATCAAGCTGTAGGTCTTGCTGTCTCCTGTCCAGGCAAGCTCGACGCGGGTACGGCCGGCACTGTCCGCGCTCTTCTTCACGTGCGCGGGCGCGCCTTTCACCGTTGTGTTCTGCGCCTCGGCGATGACCTCGATACGCGTGCCCGCGGCGACGAAGTTGTTCTCGCTGAATTCCACGACGCCGACGCCTTCCAACTGGAAGAAGCGGCTCAGTCCCGAGGACCTGCCTACCTCCAGCGCGCCACTGGGCTCCATCCCTATCAGCTCGGCCGGACCCAGGACGCTGGCTTCCAGGCTGCTGGGGGGCTGCGGCAGGCGCTGGCGCAGTTCCGACGCCGAACGCTGAGTGCGGGGCACGGCCGCCAGCATTTCAGCCTGTGAGGGGATGTTCCCTGCTGCAGCCTGCACGACACCGTTGGATCGTTCGATGTCAGCGCGAAGCTGCTGCTTCACTTCTTCGGGCGCATCCAGGTCTGCCAACTGCACGATCTGGTAGCTGCCAACGCCGGCGGACGACCTACTCATGGCCGAGCCCTCCTGCATTGAAGCTTGCATGGCACGTTGGTGCAGCCAACGTCCTAGCGGATCAGGGGCTGGATCGGTCTGCGATGCTTGGGCTGACATCGACATCCCCAGTGAGATTGCAACTATGCAAAGGCTTTTCATGATGCTCACCACTCCGAAAGTTGGCAATCGACCGCGCTCGTGGACTGCGTAAATACGCGCCCACCTAGCACCCATGTGTGATAACCGTGAACAACCATTCGTTCCGGATCGGTGCCATCGCCTGCGTAAAAGCGCCAGGAGTACAGCCCGTTGTTCGGAGCTCCAAGGATATGCTTCGGTTCGATGTTTCCAAGCGGGATGTGCGTGGTAGCGGCCGATCCCTGGAAATTGCGGAACTGAGGGCGTTCGTAGGTAACGGATTCATTGATGAATCCAATGCAGTTGGCCCGACTCAGTGCCTTCACTTCTGCTGCTGCATTGCCAGCCATGCACGCAAGCGCAGCACATAGAACGATGGGTAGAGAAACATGACATTGCATTGATGGCTCCGCAGAATTGCGATTCAGCTCGCAGGTCCTGTGTACTCACATCTGACCATCCCGCCTTGCGGATCAATCCGCATCTGTGACCTATCACTCGCAGGAACCATGCAACGCGGCAACCCCCTACAACGTGGCAGCCTGGTTACCTGACGAATTGGCGGTGCTGGCAAGCAGAAGCCGACAATGAAACCGCGGGCTTCTGTGGAAGACCCTCCACGCATGGTGTGGATCTACAATGCCGAGCTCATGCTTCGCGGATGGTCACCAGACCGAACCGCTGTCCAGCAATCGCGCCACGCTGAAGCGCGGCAGCCATACCC
This sequence comes from Stenotrophomonas sp. GD04024, assembly GCF_029837545.1. Classification (NCBI taxonomy): domain Bacteria; kingdom Pseudomonadati; phylum Pseudomonadota; class Gammaproteobacteria; order Lysobacterales; family Lysobacteraceae; genus Stenotrophomonas; species Stenotrophomonas sp. GD04024. The sequence continues at coordinate 18,494 of NZ_JAOEDV010000073.1, forward strand.
ATAGGTCGTAGCTGCGGTCAGCACCGGTATCCACCCTAAGCGATGCCCCGGTATGGTCCGGCAGCTGACGCGCTTCGCAACGTCCAGGAGCGGCACAGCCCCAGCCCTCCCCGCCACGCGCCTCGATGCGGACGTTGTAGAGGTCCAGGTCCTTCAGCAGTGCCGTCATCGGCGGGTACGCAATCATCTGCGGTTGCCTGCGCATGCCATGCACGTTGCCGGTCAGCACCAGCAGGCGCCCATTCTTCGACAGCGCCGTCGCGTGCGCCCGCACTTCTTCGGCCATCACCCGATCGCGTGCACCGGTGCCGGCCATATCGGCGGGAAGCACACGGTCGAAGCCAAGTACCTGCACATCGCGCCCCTCGCTGCGCAACACGCGTGCCGCCTCTATCAGATCCAGCATGTCCTCGCTGCGACGGCCGTCGTGCATCCGGCTGTGGACGTTCCAGTACGTCGTGCCACGTAATGCAGCGCGCGCTTCAGCTGTGCCGGCAGACGCCATGTAGGTCGCCAGTGCGGCGTTCTCGTGGGTCGGCAACTCCAATGCCAGCCGCACTGCTGCGCCATCGGCCACGTAGGCCTCCACCAACTGGCGCACCAGCAGCGGTGTCTCGCGGGTGCCGTGGAATTCACCCAGCACCAGCAGGCGGTGGTCGCCGGCGTGCTGGCGGATCTGCGCGGCGGTGTCGTCGGCATGCGCACTGAGGGCCATGCCCAGCGCCAGCAGCAGCGCAGCGGTCCAGCGGAAGATCGAATGCATCCCTGCTCGTTCCTTTCCTTGGGGTCAGGAACAGCAATGGCGGCGCAGCAACCGCCGTTCAAGGTGATCCACGCCATGCGTGGATGCTGCCGACCTCAGATCGGGCCTGAGTCGAGCATGGCTCGACTCTACAAAGGGCAGCCCCTCACAGCCAGGGCAGGATCCAGTGGTCCACCAGCAGGAAGGCGAACAGCGCCATCAGGTACACGATGGAGTAATGGAACATCTTCATCGAGAACAACTCGTCCGGCGGGTCCAGCATGCGCCAGGCGTACCAGAGGAATACGGCGTTGAGCACGATCGCGCCGCCCAGGTAGAACGCACCGCTCATGCCCACCAGGTACGGCAGCAGACAGACCAGCGCCAGCACCACCGAGTAGGCCATGATCTGCTTGCGGGTGTGCACCACGCCGTGGGTCACCGGCAGCATCGGGATCTCGGCCTTGGCGTAGTCCTCGCGGCGGAAGATCGCCAGCGCCCAGAAGTGCGGCGGGGTCCAGATGAAGATGATCAGCACCAGCAGCGACGAATACGCCCAGTCCGACGAGCCCTGCATGCCGGTCACCGCCGCCCAGCCCAGCATCGGCGGCATCGCACCGGCCAGGCCACCGATCACGATGTTCTGCGAGGTCGCACGCTTGAGGTACACGGTGTAGATCACCGCGTAGCCGATCAGCGAGGCGAAGGTCAGCACGGCGGTGATCAGGTTCACCCACAGCACCAGGATGGTCATCGACAGCACGATCAGCACGCCGGCAAACACCAGCACCTGCCACGGCTTGACCTTGCCCACCACCAGCGGGCGCCATGAGGTGCGCGCCATCTGCGCATCGATGTGCGCATCCAGCAGCTGGTTGATCGCCGCGGCGGCCGAAGCGGCCAGCCAGATACCGAGGAAGCCGAGCACGCCGGCGCGCACCTGCTCCCAGCTGGGCACGCCGGGGATGGCCAGGACCATGCCGACCAGGGCGGTGAAGACGATCAGGGCGACGACCTTGGGCTTGGTCAGGTCCCAGTACTGGCGGTAATTGGAAAACATGGAATCAGTCCGGGGCACGCAGGCGGGCCAGCAGGCTGACCAGCACGAACAACAGGGCAACGGCCACGCCGTTGTGGGCCACCGCCACTTCCAGCGGCAGCGCCAGCTTTACATTGAGGATGCCGAGGGTGACCTGCAGCACCAGCAGCGCGATCAGCGCGCTGGCCCAGCCACGCATGCTCGGCAACCGGAACAGGCGCACGCCCAGCCACAGCAGGTAGACGGCCACCACCACAGCGAACATGCGGTGCGCCATCTGGATGGCGATGCGCGACGCGCCGTCCAGCACGCCGCCTTCATAGTCCACGCCGATGCCACGCCACAGGGTGAAGCCTTCGACGAAGTTGTGCTGCGGCCACCATTGGTTGGCGCAACGCGGGAAGTTGTCCAGCGAGGCGCTGCCGCCGCCGCATGCAAGTGCGGCATAGTTGGCGCTGACCCAGCCACCCAGTGCGATCTGGGTGACCAGCACGGCCACGCCGATGCGCAGCAGCCACTTCAGCTTCGGCGCTTCGGCCAGGGTGATCGGCATGTGCGTCGCGCGCCAGGCCATCCACACCAGCAGGCCGAACATCAGCATGCCGCCCAGCAGGTGGCCCATCACCACGATGGGCTTGAGCAGCAGGGTTACCGTCCACATGCCCAGCAGGGCCTGGAAGATCACCACCGCCAGGGTCAGCAGTGCAGCGCGCGCCAGGTCGATGTTGCTCCAGCGCAGCGCGGCGATCAGCAGGATCGCCTCGCCGATCAGCGCCAGGATGCTGGCGGTGCCATGCCAGCCCATCATGTACAGCGGTATGCCGGCGGCCACCAGTACGCAGGCGGTCACCACCGCCGTGCTTCCGAAGCGGCGCTTGCGCGTGGCCAGCAGGGCCAGGGTCAGGATCTCGATGCCCAGCGCACCGGCCAGGAAGCGATGCACCTGTTCACGCCAGGCCTTGTGGGTCTCCAGCGGGCGGATCTCCGCCGCCGGGTGGCCGATGGTCTCTTCCACGTGCTGCGGCCAGGTGGCCTGCCCGTAGCAGGTCGGCCAGTCCGGGCAGCTCAGGCCGGCATCGGACAGGCGAACGAAGGCGCCGAACATGATCGTGCTCGCGGTCATGATCATGGCGAACCACGCCAGGCGGTGGAAATTGCGGTGCAGCGCCGGACGCGCGGAAAGGCTCATCAAACGGGACTCACTTCAGTTTCAGCAACGTGGCCATGTCCTTGCGCAGGCCACCGAGGTCGGAACCCGGGGCATGGCGCATGATCACGAAGCCGTTCGGATCGATCACGTAGACCGGCAGTCCCGCCGGATCATCAACGCCCGGCAACGCCGCGCGCAGGGCTGGCGACGGAGCCAGCGGCCGCAGCGCGGGCAGCGAGGCGATCGACGCCGGTGGCGTACCCAGCCACAGGATCTCGACATTATCGGCGTTATGGCCGAACAGCTGCCACACCTTGCCCAGTCCCTGCGACAAAGTGACGCACTGTGCATCGCAGGCGCCGGCCGGGGCCACCAGCAGGCGCCAGGTACGGGCCTCGGGATTCCATGGGTAAGGCTGGCCGCTGGCCAGGGTCGGCGCCTGCTGGCGCAGGTCCACCGGCGGCTTCAGCAGCTGGCCGGCGTTGCGGTGCCCGGTTGGCTGCCAGCCCGAGAAGCGCAGCACGGCGGCCAGCGCCGCCGCCCCGAAGAACACGGCAAACAGCAGCACCAGGGTCCGGCGGCCGGAGCCGCGCGCCTGCGGGGACGTAGCAGTGTTCATGCGGGGCATTTTCTCACGGTTGGGAAA
>NZ_JAOEDV010000074.1:0-21230 GCF_029837545.1 Stenotrophomonas sp. GD04024
GTCCCCGCACTCCGACACCGCCCCGCCATCTCACGGGATGCCCGCTTTTGACGTTGAATTTGACGTTAGCTTCGGCAGGTGCAGGGCGCAGCCCTGCCGAACACCCCTCAGTGCAGCAGGGCAGCCACCGCCGCACGGAACCCGTCCTGGGCCTGCCCCGACTCGGGCGCATGATGCAGCTGGCGCACCGCCCGGCCCAGCCGTGCCGCACCCACGAAGCCGCAACTCGCCTGCAGCCGATGCAACTGGCTGCGCAGTTGCCGCTCGTCATGCTGGTGCACCGCCTGCTCGACCGCGTCGCGCACGCCGGGCAACTCGGCCAGGAACAGTTCTCGCAGCGCGATCAGGTGGTTGCGCTGGCCATTGAGTGCGGCCAGTGCCGCAGTCTCGTCCCAGTCCTGCACCTGCAGCTCGACCGCTGCCGGGGCCTGGGCCACGAAGATTCCCGCCGGACTGTTCACCAGGGCCCGGCGCACTGCCTTCAGCAGCTGGTCGCGGCCCAGCGGTTTGACCAGGGTGTCGCTGAAACCGGCTTCGCGCAGGCGGGCATGAATGGAGGTGTCGCCGTCGGCGGTATGCGCCAACGCCGGGGTATCGGGGTGTGAACGGCGCAGTTCGCGCAGCAGCTGCGCGCCATTGCCGTCAGGCAGATTGACGTCGATCAGCCACAGGTCATGCGCGCCGGGCTCGGCGCTGGCCAGCGCGCTGGCAAGTGAGTCTGCGGTGTCCACATCCGCTGGTAACGTTTCCAACGCCGCCTTGAAAAAACCGCGGCTGATGATGTCGTCCTCGACAAGCAGGAAGCGGGGCCGGCTGGTCCGCGGGGTCATCTGCATCAGGGCTGCCTCCATGTCAGCTGGTCCAATCATCAAGCACGACGGCGACGGGCGCAAGCGGGTGCGGACCCTGCCGGTCAGGATCTGCGACAATACGGCCCCATTTTTGCCCGCAGCCTGTCGCCACGTGGCCCGATCCCGCTCCCGCATCGACCGTACCCCGTTCCAGACCGAAATCCTCGACCTCAGCCATGATGGTCGCGGTGTCGCCCGCCGTGAAGGCGAGGGCGGCAAGGTCACCTTCATCAGCGGCGCCTTGCCGGGCGAGGTGGTGATGGCGGAACAGACCGCCCGCGGCCGCCATTTCGACGAGGCGCGCACGGTACAGGTGCTGCAGGCCTCGCCGCAGCGTGTCACCCCCAAATGCCCGCACTTCGGCACCTGTGCTGGCTGCGTGCTGCAGCATCTGGACGAAGACCAGCAGATCGTCGCCAAGCAGCGCGTGCTGATGGACAACCTCGAGCGCATCGGCCATGTGAAGCCGGGCACCGTGCTGGCGCCGCTGGTCGGCGAGAGCTGGGGCTACCGCCGCAAGGGCCGCTTCTCGGTGCGCCGGGTCGAGAAGAAGGACAAGACCCTGGTCGGTTTCCGTGAACAGGACCCGCGGTTCGTGGCCGACCTCGGCCAGTGCCTGACCGTGATTCCGGAGATCGGCACCAAGGTCGAGGCCCTGTCCACCTTCATCGAATCGCTCGATGGCAAGCGTGACATCCCGCAGATCGAATTCATCGCTGGCGACCAGGCCGTGGTCCTGACCGTGCGGCACCTTCAGCCGCTCAGCGATGCCGACCGCGCCGCCTGGGCTGCCTTCGGCCAGCAGCATGGCTTCGTGATCTACCTGCAGTCCGGCGGCGTGGACACCGTGCAGCCGCTGGACGGGCAGGGCGTGCCGCTGTCGTTCCGGCTGGCACCGTGGGATGTCGAGCTGGCATTCCGCCCGCTGGACTTCATCCAGGTCAATGCCAAGCTCAACGAGAAGATGATCGCCCACGCCCTGGACCTGCTGGAGCCGGGCGAGGACGAGCGCGTGCTGGACCTGTTCTGCGGCCTGGGCAACTTCACCCTGCCACTGGCCCGCCGCGTGCGCGAAGTGGTCGGCGTGGAAGGCGATGCCGGCCTGGTCGCGCGTGCCCGCGAGAATGCCGAGCGCAACGGCCTGGCCAACGCGCAGTTCTTCAGTGCCGACCTGACCCAGGACCAGCGCAGCACCGCGTGGATGCGCCAGGGCTTCGACAAGCTGCTGCTCGACCCGCCGCGTTCGGGTGCGATCGAAGTGCTGCAGCAGCTGCCGCTGAAGCAGTTCAAGCGCATCGTCTACGTCAGCTGCCACCCGGGCTCGCTGGCGCGTGACGCCGGCTACCTGGTCAACGAACAGGGCTTCACCCTGGTCAGCGCCGGTGCCATGGACATGTTCCCGCACACCGCACACGTGGAAAGCATCGCGGTGTTCGAGAAGCGCTGACGGGCTGTCATGCCCATCGCGCATAATGGCGCGATGGGCATCGAAATCGAACGCAAATTCCTCGTCAGCAGCGATGGCTGGCGCACCGCCGCGCACCGGGTGATCCCGATGGCACAGGGCTACATCAACGACATGGGCGCACTCGATCGCGGCACCCAGAACGCTTCGGTGCGCGTGCGTATCGAGGGCGACCACGCTGCGCTGAACCTGAAGTCGCGCACCATCGGCCATACCCGGCAGGAGTTCGACTACCCGATCCCGGTGGAGGACGCGCGCGCGCTGCTTGCACTGTGCGTAGGCGGGCTGATCGACAAGCGTCGCCATCTGGTGGACCACGCCGGGCTGACCTGGGAAGTGGACGAGTTCCTCGGCGACAACGCCGGCCTGGTCGTGGCCGAGGTCGAGCTGGACAGCGCCGACCAGGTCATCGACCTGCCGGACTGGGTGGGTGCCGAAGTGACCGATGACGCCCGCTACTACAACGTCGCCCTCGCCAGTCACCCCTATTCACAGTGGTGAACCCCTAAAAAGGGGACGGAGGGGATCAAGTCGTCTTTACCCCGCCTGTGCGGAAAGCGGCTTGATCCCCTCCGTCCCCTTTTTTCGAAGGCCGCGGCCCCCATGTGGTGGGCATGAGAATCGACATCTACTCCGACGTGGTCTGCCCCTGGTGCTGGATCGGCAAGCATCGTTTCCAGCAGGGCGTGCAGTTGCTGGGCGCCGATGCGCCTGAACTCGACATCCACTGGCAGCCGTTCCAGCTGGACCCGGACGCGGACGCAAAGCCGGTGCCGCTGCGCGAGGCCTATGTGCGCAAGTTCGGCGGTGTCGAGCGCACCGAGCAGATCCTCAACCAGACCCAGACCACGGCGCGCGCCGAAGGCCTGCCGATGGACTTCAGCCAGGGCCAGGTGCGGGTGACCACGCTGCCGGCCCACCGGGTGCTGTGGCTGGCCGGCCAGCATGGGGTGCAGGACGCGGTGGGCGAGGCGTTGTTCCGCGCCCATTTCGAGCTGGGCCAGAACCTGGCTGACAGCTCAGTACTGGTCAAGGCTGGCGTAGCCGGTGGCCTCGACGCGGGCGAGATCACCCAGATGCTGGCCTCCGACCGCGGCCTGGCGGAGGTCGAGGCAAAGCTGCAGGAAGCCCATGCACTGGGCATCTCCTCGGTGCCGACCTTCGTCATCGACGGCCGCTGGGCCATTTCAGGCGCCCAGCCGCCGGAGGCGTTCGCCAACGCGCTGCGCCAGATCGCGGCCGAGCAGGGCACATTCGCGTCCCCGGCAGAGGGCGACGAGGCCTGCGGCCCGGACGGCTGCAAGGTCTGACCAGCCCCGAAAAGGGGACGGAGGGGATTAAGTCGTTTTCAGCTCGTGAGGGCCGATTGCGGCTTAATCCCCTCCGTCTCCTTTTCGCGACCACTGCGCCTGTCGGCCGGTTCTGCGACAATGCGGCACTGCGCCATGCGGGCGCGCGTTGTGGAGATCGACCATGCTGCTGATCGGCGTTGCCGGCACCGAACTGACCGCCCAGGAACGTGACTGGCTGCAGCACGATGCCGTGGCCGGGGTGGTGCTGTTCAAGCGCAACTTTGCCTCGCGCCAGCAGGTGACCGATCTGAGCGCGGCGATCCGCGCCGCCGCCCCGCGTCCGCAGCTGATCTGCGTCGACCAGGAAGGCGGCCGCGTGCAGCGTTTTCGTGAAGGCTACAGCGAGCTGCCGCCGCTGCAGGAGATCGGGGCGCTGTACGCGACCGATCCGCAGCGGGCGCTGGCGCTGGCCGAGCAGCACGCCTGGCTGATGGCCAGCGAGGTGCGCGCCAGCGGTGTGGACCTCAGCTTCGCGCCGGTGGTCGACCTCGGCCGTGGCAACCGTGCCATCGGCAACCGCGCCTTCAGTGAAGACCCGCAGGTGGTGGCCGCGTTCACCGCCGCCTACGTGCGTGGTATGCACGCCGTTGGCATGGCGGCCACGCTCAAGCATTTCCCTGGCCACGGCACGGTGCTGGAAGACACCCACGTGGACACCGCGATCGACCCGCGCGCGCTGGACGAGCTGCGTGCGCAGGACCTGGTGCCGTTCCAGGCCGGCATCGCCGCCGGTGCCGATGCGGTGATGATGGCGCACGTGATCTATCCGCAGGTGGCACCGGAACCGGCCGGCTATTCGCCGCGCTGGATCCAGGACATCCTGCGCGGCGAGCTCGGCTTCCGTGGCGTGGTGTTCTCCGACGACATCGGCATGGCCGCCTCGCACAGTGCCGGCGGCGTGCCGGCGCGCGTGCATGCACACCTGGATGCCGGTTGTGACGTGGTGCTGGTCTGCCACCCGGAACTGGTCGATGAAGCCCTGCACGCCGTGCAGGGACGCTCCCTCAATACTGCTGCGCTGCTGGGGCTGCTTGGCCGCGGCGCGCTCGGCTGGGACGGCCTGCTGGCCGATGCCCGCCATGGCGACACCCAATCCCGTCTGCTTGAAACCCTTGGAAGAACCGTCTGATGCCCAACCTCACCATTTCCCAGGCCCTGGCCCAGGCTGACCTGCTGGTCGACCGCCCCACCATCGACAAGGCCATCGCTGGTATCGCCGACGCCATCGCGCGCGATTACAAGGGCGAGGTGCCGCTGTTCCTGTCGATCATGCACGGCGCGCTGCCGTTCGCCGGCCAGCTGGCGCTGGAACTGGGCGCGCGCGGCCAGGACGTGCAGTTCGATTACCTGCACGCCACCCGCTACCGCGGTGAAACCACCGGCGGCGACCTGGTCTGGAAGCACAAGCCGGCCACCTCGCTGTTCGGCCGCCGCGTGCTGCTGATCGACGACATCCTCGACGAGGGCTACACCCTGCAGGGCGTGCGCACCTGGTGCCTGGAGCAGGGCGCGACCGACGTGCGCATCGCTGCGATGACAGTGAAGAAGCACGACCGCGCGCTGCCGGACGTGGTCGCCGACTACGCCGGCATCGAACTGCCGGACCGCTATGTGTTCGGCTTCGGCATGGACGTCAACGAAACCCTGCGCTGCGTGCCGGCCATCTACGCGATGAAGGAATAACGGCGCCGCCGCCCGCGGCGCGTGTTCTTCTGCCGCCGGCATCCTCGGGTGCCGGCGTTTGTCTTTTCATGGAGTGCTTCGAATGCAACAGATCGCCCTGGCCGTGATCGGCGGTACCGGTGTCTACAACCTGGCCAAGCTTGACGACGTGCAGACCCACGAGGTCGACACCCGCTTCGGCCGCCCCTCCGGCCCGGTGCGCGTGGGGACACTGCTCGGCCATCGCGTGGCGTTCCTGGCACGGCACGGTGAAGGCCACTCGCTGCCGCCGCACAAGATCAACTACCGCGCCAACCTGGCGGCGCTGCAGCAGCTGGGCGCGCAGCGGGTGCTGGCATTGAACACGGTTGGTGGCATCACCGAACACTTTGGTCCGCGCGTGCTGGCCTGCCCGGACCAGATCATTGACTACACCTGGGGCCGCATCAGCACCGTCTGTGAAGAAGAAGGCACCGACGTGGTCCACGTCGATTTCGGCCATCCGTACACGCCGATGCTGCGCAGCAAGATCCTGGCCTCCGCGAAAGTGACCGGTGTCACGGTCCATGACGGTGGCTGCTACGGCGCTACGCAGGGCCCGCGCCTGGAAACCATCGCCGAAATCGCCCGCATGCGCCGTGATGGCTGCGACCTGGTGGGCATGACCGGCATGCCGGAAGCCGCGCTGGCACGGGAGCTGGGGCTGGATTACGCCTGCCTGGCCATCATCGCCAACTGGGCCGCCGGCTGTGGAGATGGCGAGGAGATTACGATGGCCGAAGTGCTGGCCAACGTGCAGGCGGCCAGCAACGGACTTCCGGAACTGGTGGGCGAATTGGCACGGGGGTGATTGTCTTCCCCGAGCAAGCTTTGCATACTCAGCTTGTGCGCGGGTTCAGCGTACACCACCCATTCATTGCATAAGGTCTCGCATCACCATGCCGAACGGTACCGTCAAGTGGTTCAACGACGCCAAGGGATTTGGCTTCATCTCGCCGGAGGATGGCAGCGCCGACGTGTTCGCGCACTTCTCCGCCATCAACTCCAAGGGCTTCCGCAGCCTGCAGGAAGGCCAGCGTGTCACCTATGACGTGACCCAGGGCCCGAAGGGTGCCCAGGCTTCGAACATCACGCCGGCCGAGTGATCCACTCGACAGTGCGTTGAAAACCCCGCTTCGGCGGGGTTTTTTTTGTGCAGCCGTCCGCATTCCGGTCGTCATCTGCCGGCCTCGGGCACAATGCAGGCATGAAGGAACGACTGCGCATCGCCGTGATTGGCTACGGCACCGCTGGACAGGCCTTGTCCATCCTGCTCACCTGTGATGGTCATGAGGTGGACATTTTCGAGCGCGTGCCCACGCCGGGGCCGGTCGGCGCAGGCTTCCTGCTGCAGCCCAGTGGCCTGCAGGTGCTGTGGCAGATGGGCCTGCTCGACGCCGTGCGCGCGCATGCCGCACCCGTACACCGCCTGTACGGCGATACGCCGTGCGAGCGCGCGGTGATGGACATGCGCTACGACGGCCTGGACGCGCGCCTGCATGGGCTGGGCATGCAGCGCGGCGCGTTGTTCTCGCTGCTGGATGAAGCGCGGGACGGCGCAGGGCAATTGCATGCCGGCATCACGATTACCGGAGTGGATGCCGAACAGGGCCGCCTGCGCGACGGCGAAGGCCGCACGCATGGCCCGTTCGACCTGGTGGTGGCTGCGGATGGCGCAGCGTCGACGCTGCGCAGCACCATTGCCACGGGTGCCGGGCTGGATCGCGTGTATCCGTGGGGCGCGCTGTGGTGCCTGCTGCCGGCCGAAGACTGGCCACACGTGCAGGAGTTGCGCCAGCGCTACGTGGCCGCGCGCAAGATGATCGGTCTGCTGCCGGTGGGAACCTGTCCGGGTGACGACACGCCGCGCCTGAGCTTCTTCTGGAGCCTGCCGCGTACCGATTTCGAGCGCTGGCAGAACGATGGCATGCCGTCCTGGCTGGAGGAACTGCACACGCTGTGGCCGCAGGCCGCTGCGCGCTTCGCCCACCTGCGTGATGCCGGCCAACTGGCGCGCGCGGTCTATCGCGATGCGGTGATGTCGCGCTGGCACCAGGGGCGCCTGGTGCTGGCCGGTGATGCTGCGCACGCGATGAGTCCGCAGCTGGGGCAGGGCGTGAACATGGCGCTGCTCGATGCGCTGGCGCTGCGCGATGCGGTGCGCATCCATGGTGGTGGCACGGCCGCGCTGCAGGCCTACCAGGCGCAGCGGCGCGCGCATGTGGCGGTGTACCAGCGCTGGAGTCGATGGCTGACGCCGTTGTTCCAGTCCGACCGCGATGGCTGGGCGAAGGCGCGTGATGTGCTGCTCGGTCCGATGGGGCGCCTGCCCGGCGGTCGCAGCCACATGCTGCGCGTGCTGAGCGGCACGCAGCATGGCTGGTTCGGTTCGCTCGCGCTGGAACCTGCCTTCATCGAGGCGCTGGGCAGCGCAACCGAAACGCCTCGCACTGCCGCTGCAATCGCAGGCGTGTGAAGCAGGCCGTCACGTGAATTAACGGTTGCCTCACCGTGGTTGTGCGACAAGAGGGGAGCACGCGACAGCCGCGTCGCCCGTTTTCCTTTCCGTGATCAACATCGCGCGTGGCCCGGGCGCCGCCGCCGTTGCGGCCTGCTGCGGCCCGGACGTGCCGCCGGATGTTGAAGAGGAGGACGCCATGTTGTTCGCGGTCGAAGAGCTGGAATCGGAAATCTGCAAGCTGCGCGGTCTGTTGCAGATGCTGCACGAGGACCAGCCCGACGTACTGGAGGACGTGTTCGAGTTCCATGTCGGCAGCCTGATCAGCCATGCATCACCCGAACACCACGCACTCATCCGTGCCTGCGCGCAGGAGATGCTGGCGGCGATCCAGGCCCTGCCGCGACGACGTGACGATGACACGGCGGATTTCCGCCTGATGCCGGCGCTGGGCCTGCGCCCGGCCTGATTCAGCGCGCGGGCAGCTGCACCAGGCCGCCGTCGACGCAGGCGATCATCCGTTCGCCGCGGATGGGCACAGGCACGATGCCAGCGGTGAATGCGGAGAACGCGGGCAGGATCGTCATCCGCTCGCGCAGCCAGAATGCGGGAAAGCGCCGCCGCAACGAGGGCAGTGCGACCTGCGGGTGAAGATGCCCTGCGATCACGTGCATTGCTGCGTCCGGTACCGGCTCATGGCGAAGCAGGAACGGCGCCAGCCCGATCTCATCGTGGATCTGTACCTGCAGCTGCGCGTGCGGCAGCTGCCGATCGTGATTGCCACGCAGTACGTGCACGTCCAGCCCGGCATTGCGTTCGCGCCAGCCCAGCCATTGCTGGTACCAGGCCGCGCGATGCGCGGGCCCATGCAGGATGTCGCCGAGGATCCACAGTTCGCGGCAGGCGTGCATGTCCAGCAGCGACTGCAGGCGTTGCAGGTCGTCGGCGGTGCCGCCGCGGGGCAGCGCGATGCCGGCACGACGGAACACGTCGGCCTTTCCAAGGTGCAGGTCGGCGATCAGCAGCGCCTGCCGCGCCGGCCAGTACAGCGCACGCGCGCCGATCAGGACCATGGCTTCACCGGCAAGCCGCACGGGCAGTTCATCGACCATGGCGGCGTTCCAGTTGCTGTGCCGCACGCTGCACGCGTGTGCGCCAGTCTTCGTTGCTGAACTGCCCGCGCAGACGCTCGGCCCACAAGGGGAAGCCCAGTGGCGTCAGCGACGCAGGACGCTGCACCGACAGCGCCTGCGTGCTGATGCGTTCCAGCACCTGCTGCAGGCCAGGCAGGTCCAGGCTGTCATGCAGCACCTCGCGTTCGGCCAGCGCCAGCAGCAGATGGTCTGGATCGTGTTCGCGAAGCACGTCGTACAGCAGGCCCGCCGAGGCCTGCAGCTGGCGGAGCGAACGCGGCATGCCACCGGGCAGGCTGGGCACCAGCAGGCCCGCCACGCGCGCAATGCCGCGGAACTGGCGGCGTGCCAGCTCGCCCAGGTTCACCGCTGCACGCAGATCGTCCAGCAACCGATCACCGGTGAACAACGTGCGCCACTGCGCTGTGTCCAGGTCGATGGCCTGCGCCGGTGCCAGCACCAGACCATGGTCGTTCACCGCATAGCCGATGCTGTTGCGCTGCAGGCGCGTGCAACGCAGCGCCAACAGCGCCGCCAGTGCCTCGTGCACGTGACGGCCGGCAAAGGGATAGACGAACAGGAACTGGCCGTCGCGGCGGCGTACGTCCTCCACCAGCAGATGATCGGGCGCGGGGCGCGCCGACATCCGTTGCTGCAGGGCCAGCAGCGGAGCCAGCCATCGTGATTCCGCGCTATCATCGGCGCCGGACAGGACCGACTCCAGTTCGCGGCCAAGTGCCATCGACAGTGGCAACTGGCCGCCCTGCCAGCGCGGCACGACACCGTCACCGCGCCCGCGTGCCAGCCGCACGAAGGCGGTCATGTCACGCAGCTGCACCAGCTCCAGCAGGCGTCCGGCGAACTGGAAGCGATCACCGCGGCGCAGGCGGCTGGCGAACTGTTCCTCGACCGCGCCCAGGCCACCGCCGCGCAGGAACTGCACGCGTACGCTGCCATCGCTGCTGATGGTGCCGATCGACAGCCGATGACGCAGCGCCTGGCGACGGTCGTGCATGCGATAGCAACCGTCGTCATCGCGCACTACCTTGTGGAAGTCGGGGTACTGGGCCAGGGCCTGGCCGCCCTGCACGATGAATGTCAGCACGGCCTGCCACTGCTCGTCACCGAGCGTGGCAAAGGCGTGGGTACGGCGTACCTGCGCCAGCAACGCGTCGCTGTGGAATCCACCGGCCAACGCGCGGCTGACCGCATGCTGGGCCAGCACATCCAGCGACAGTGTCGGTGGCCTGCGCGCCTCGACCACGCCCTTGGCCAGTGCACGGCGCACGGCGGCGTACTCGGCCAGCTCCAGCGCGTGGCTGGGTATGCAGAGGATGGCGCTGCCGGCGCCGGGTCGATGGCGCGCGCGTCCGGCGCGTTGGCGCAGGCGTGCCACGCCCTTCGGGCTGCCCAGCTGCAGTACCTGTTCAACCTCGGGGAAGTCCACGCCGAGGTCGAGACTGGAGGTCGCGACCACGCAACGCAACGTGCCCGCACGCAGGCCATCTTCCACCTGCTGGCGCAGCGCTGGATCCAGCGAGCCATGATGCAGTGCCAGCGTATCCGGGTCTTCCGGCCAGACTGCCGCCAGCGCCTGATGCCACAGTTCGGCCTGCGCGCGGGTGTTGGTGAACAGCAGGCTGCTGCGCGCCTGCATCAGCGCTTCCAGTACGCGCGGCAGCTGCGCCAGGCCGAGATGCCCGGCCCACGGGAAGCGCTCGCCGGGCTCGGGCAGCAGGCTGCGCACGCGGATCGCGCGCGGGCGCACACCCTGCACGATCGGTGCATCCGGCTGCCCAGGCAGCAGCACGTCGCGTGCCTGCTGCAGATTGCCCAGCGTGGCCGACAGCCCCCACAGCTGCAGCGCAGGCGCGGCCTCGCGCAGCACGGCCAGGTTCAGCTGCAGCAGGACGCCCCGCTTGTTGCCCAGCAGTTCGTGCCACTCATCCACCACCACGCAGCGCAGCTGGCGCATCCGCGGCAGGGTATCCGGATAGCTCAGCAGCAGTGCCAATGATTCCGGCGTGGTCACCAGCACGTCGACGCGGCCCTCGCGCGCCTGTCGCCGCTCGCGGTTGCTGGCATCACCGCTGCGCAGGCCCACCCGCCATCCCAGGCCGAGCCCGTCGACCACCGCCTGAAGGGCGCGCGCGGTGTCGCTGGCCAGTGCGCGCAACGGCGTCACCCACAGCACCTGCAGCGGACGCACCGCACTGGCGCGACGGGGTGATACCGGTGGGTCGATCATCGCCTGCAGCAGCGGCCCACCGAACATGGCCAGCGTCTTGCCGCTGCCGGTGGGCGTGTGCAGCACGCCCGATTCACCGGCCAGGTAGTGCCGCCACATCGCGCGCTGGAACGGCAATGAGCGCCAGCCGCGGGCCGCGAACCAGTCCTCCAGCCGACGCAGCGCCTGGCTGCGGGTCATCGCGCCAGCACCTGCAGCGTGGCCAGCTGATCAGCCTCGCTGGCCGGCTTGTCGTGGCGCCAGCGCAGGATGCGCGGAAAGCGCACGGCAACGCCCGACTTGTGCCGTGAACTCTGGTTGACCGCTTCGAAGCCCAGCTCGAAGACCTGTTCGGCGCGCACGCTGCGCACGGGTCCGAAGCGCTCGCGGGTGTTGGCGCGGATCCAGCGGTCGAGTGCGAGGATTTCCTTGTCGTCCAGGCCCGAGTAAGCCTTCGCCACCGGCACCAGAGTGTCGCCATCCCAGACCCCGAACGTGTAGTCGGTGTACAGCGTGCTGCGGCGGCCGTGCCCGGCCTGCGCATACAGCAGCACGGCATCGATCGTGAGCGGGTCGACCTTCCATTTCCACCAGTCGCCGCGGCGTCGCCCGGCCTGGTAGGGTGAGCCACGTCGTTTCAGCATCAATCCTTCCACGCCGCGTTCGCGCGCCAGCTCGCGCATCGCGGCGGCATGCGCCCAATCAACGGCGGCCACCTCGGGCGACAGCTGGATGCGGGTGTCGCCCAGCCTGCCGATGACCTCTGCCAGCCGCAGGCGTCGCTGCTGCAACGGCAACGCGCGCAGATCCTCACCGTCGAGTTCAAGCAGGTCATAGGCGAGCACGCGCACCGGCGTGTTGCGCAGCGTGGCAGCGCCGGGCTTGCGACGCTGGATGCGGGTCTGCAGCGCAGTGAAGGCGCGCGGCAGCTCGCCACTCTCGTCCCAGGCCAGCAGCTCTCCGTCCAGTACACACCCATCGGGCAAGGCCAATGCAGCCTGTTCGATCTCAGGGAAGCGACCATCCAGCCGCTCCTCGCCGCGTGACCACAGGGCTGTTTCGCCGCGCCGCCGCAGCAGCTGCAGGCGGATGCCGTCCCACTTCCATTCCAGCATCCAGTCGTCGATCGGGCCGAGACGGTCTTCCGGTTCGCCTTCCAGGGGCGAGGCGAGGAAGAACGGGTAGGGCTGCTGCCGGTCCAGTGGCAGCTCGTCCGGTGACAGCAGCTGGCCCAGCAGCCCGGGTGAGGGGACCCATTCGCCGAGCATGCGCTGGGCGATGCGTGCGATGTCCAAGCCCGACCATTCGGCAAGCGCCTGCTGCACCAGTCGCTGCGAAACACCGACACGCAGTGCGCCGGTCAGCAGCTTGTTGAACACCAGTCGTTCGCTGCTGCACAGCTGCTGCCAGCCGGCAACGACTGCTGCGCGGCGTACCGGCTCGTCCTGGTTGGCCACGGCCAGCAGGTGCTGTTCGATCCATTCGGCGAGGGGCCGGTCGGCAGCCGGTTGCGCCGGATCGTCCAGCAGCAGGGTGAGCGTTTCGGCCAGGTCACCGACCTGCGCATAGCTGTCTTCGACCAGCCACGGTGGCAGACCCGATTGTTCGGCAATCCAGGCGCGCAGTTCGCCGCTTGCCGCGATCTTCCTGCGCGCGCCGCCGACCTTGCCGCCACTGAGCAGGTACAGCGCCCATGCCGCATCATGCGCACGTGCTTGGCGGAAGTAATCGACCAGCGCCGCACGCTTGTCCAGCGTAGCGGTGCTGCGGTCCAACCGCTGGTAGAGCGCGGCGAAGGCTTTCATTCCTCGCTCCCGAAGTCGGTACGGAAGGCTTCGGCAGCCACCCCGCGTTCGCGCAGGAAGGGGATCAGCGCGTCGGTGTTGCCATGGGTGGCGATCACCCGCTGCGCGCCGGTCTGTTCGATGGTCTGCAGCAGCCCAGGCCAATCGGCATGGTCGGAGATGACGAAACCACGATCGACATTGCGCCGGCGCCGGTTGCCGCGCAGCTGCATCCAGCCGGACGCGAAGCCCAGCTGATGGCGGCCGAAGCGCCGCATCCACGGCGTGCCCGCAGCCGAGGGGGGCGCGAGGATCAACTGGCCGGCTGCATCCGGCTGGCGGCCCTGCTCGGCGACGGTGTGCGTCTCCAGCATCGGTACGCCGGCCTGCCGGTAGACCGCTACGCCGTTGGCGATGGCGCCATGCAGCCAGGCCGGACGATCGTCCAGCGGCAACAGTTCGGCCAGCACCCGCTGTGCCTTGCCCAGTGCGTAGCACAGCAGGATCGCGGCCTCGCCACGCTGTTCGCATTCGCGGCGCCACGCCACGATCCCGGCAGCCACTGCCGGCGTGTCCGGCCAACGGTAGATCGGCAGCGCGAAGGTGGCCTCCGTGATGAAGGTATCGCAGGGCACGACCTCGAACGGCGTGCAGGTTGGATCAGGCTGGCGCTTGTAGTCGCCGGACGCCACCCAGACCTGCTGCCCGTCATCGATACGGACCTGCGACGAACCCAGCACATGCCCGGCCGGGTGCAGCGATACCTGTACCCGCCCCAGCCGGAACGGCACGCCCTCGGCATGCGCCTGCACCGGCACGTCACCCAGGCGCCAGCGCAGGATCGGCAGGCTGCCTTCGCTGCAGTGGTACTCGCCCATGCCCGGGCGCGCGTGATCGCCATGGCCATGGGTGATGACCGCACGTGGCACCGGCCGCCAGGGATCGATGTGGAAGTCACCGGCGGCGCAGTACAGCCCCTCCGGGCGCAGGACCACCAGATCGTCGTTGCCTGTCATGCGGTCACTGTGGCCGCTGCCTCGTGCACGGGGTGAGAACCGGCCTGAACGCGGGCTTGGCAGGTGATGCGGCACAATCGAGCCGCACACTTCTTGCCGCCAGGATGGACCGGATGAGTGGACCGAGCTTCAGCAGCAGCGCGCCCTTCGAAACCCATGTGGTGCTGAACCAGCCGCCACCGTTCGCCGGCCGTCATCTGTGGACCGATGACGTGGCATTGATGGAGGCGGTGCAGCGGGAGGGTGCGGGCAGCTTCGCACCGCGCCTGGCGGTGTACGGCGCGCTGGCCGGTGACGAACTGTACCGGCTCGGCTTCGATGCCAACCGTGATCGGCCACGACTGCGTACGCATGATGCGCAGGGCCATCGCATCGATACCGTGGAGTTTCATCCGGCCTATCACCAGCTGATGGGCACGGCCAAGCAGCATGGCGTGGCTGGACTGTCGTGGCACGAGCCGCAGCCCGGTGCGCATGTCGCGCGTGCGGCCCTGAGCTACCTGCATCACCAGGCCGAGGCGGGCACCAGCTGCCCGTTGACCATGACCCACGCCGCGGTGGCGGTACTGCATCCGCACCCGCATCTGGCCGAGTGGGCGCGCAAGGCTGCTGCGCCGGTCTACGACCCACGCGACGTGCCGGTGGCGGACAAGGCCGGCATCACCCTGGGCATGGGCATGACCGAGAAGCAGGGCGGCTCGGACGTGCGGGCCAACAGCACGCGCGCCGAACCGATCGATGGCGAGCGCTACCGCCTGGTCGGCCACAAGTGGTTCTTCTCCGCGCCCATGTGCGATGGCTTCCTGGTGCTGGCGCAGGCGCCAGGTGGACTGACCTGCCTGCTGATGCCGCGCCGGCTGGCCGATGGCGACCGCAATGCGTTCCGGCTGATGCGGCTGAAGGACAAACTGGGTGACTGGGCCAATGCGTCCAGCGAAGTCGAGTTCTGCGGCGCACAGGCATGGCGCGTGGGCGAGGAGGGGCGCGGTGTGGCCACCATCATCGGCATGGTGATGATGACCCGCCTGGATTGCATGCTGGGTACGGCAGCGGAGATGCGCATGGCATTGGCACAGGCGCTGCACCATGCGCGCCACCGGCGTACCTTCGGCACGCTGCTGGTCGATCACCCGCTGATGGCCAACGTGCTGGCCGATCTGGCGCTGGAGTCGGAAGCGGCCACGGTGTTGTCGATGCGTATCGCGCGCGCGGTGGATCGTGCCGGCGTGGATGGCAACGAAGCGGCGCTGGCGCGGCTGGGGACGGCCCTGGGCAAGTACTGGATCTGCAAGCGTGCCGCGGCGTTCGTCAATGAAGCACAGGAATGCCTGGGCGGCGCCGGCTACGTGGAGGAATCGATGCTGCCGCGGCTGTACCGGCAGGCACCGTTGAATTCGATCTGGGAGGGCAGCGGCAACATCCAGTGCCTGGACGTGCTGCGCGCGCTGGCACGTGAGCCCGAGGCGATGGTGGCGCTGCGCGGTGAACTGGCCGCGGTGGCCGATCGTGATGCGCGCTATGCGGCCGCACTGCAGCGCTGGGCGGCGGCACCGCCGCCGGAAGAATCGCAGGCGCGGATGTTCTGCGAGCGCACAGCGCTGCTGCTGCAGGCGGCGCTGCTGTTGCGTGCGCGCAGTCCGATGGCCGAGGCATTCGTGCGTAGTCGTTTGCAAGGGGAGCACGGGCTGGCGTTTGGGACGCTGCCGGCGGGGCTGGATGTGTCGGGCATGCTGGCGCGCGCGTTGCCGTAGGCGGCGGCCAACGGCCGAGCCCCTCGTGGCGGGCGGCGCGGAGTCTGCGTCGTGAGCGGGCCGCGCGGGTGGGTTGCGCAGGGGGCGCTGCAAGTACGTCCATGTAAGCTCGGTCGCCGCATCCATGCGGCTCACGCCCCTGCGCAACCCTCCCGCGCGGCCGCGGACAATTTCCGTGGGCGCACACCACGAAATCAACAGAAAAAGCGAAAAGCAGAAAGCAGAAAAGCCGCGGCGGTGCCGCGGCTTTTCCTGTGGCGCCGAGCGCATGCCCGGCTGCCGGTACGCCTCAGTGCTTGGCTTCTTCCTTGGCGGCGTTGGCCTTCGCGTCATTGGCGACATCGCGGGCCTTGTCGGCGACCTTCTGTGCGGCGTTGGCGGTCGCGTCGCTGGCATGAGCTGCGGCGTCGGTGGCAGCGTCCTTGGCCTTGTCGGCGGCATTGGCGGTGGCGTCTGCGGCCTTGTCCAGCGCCTGCTGGGTATCGGCGGCCGCCTGTTCGGAGGCAGCGGCGGTCTTGTCGGCGGCTTCGCGGGTGGCGGCAGCGGCCTTGTCGACAGCGTCGCGGGCGGCAGCGCCAGCGCTGTCGGCGGCCTGCTGTGCGTCC
The DNA here is from genome assembly GCF_029837545.1 of Stenotrophomonas sp. GD04024. Taxonomy (NCBI): domain Bacteria; kingdom Pseudomonadati; phylum Pseudomonadota; class Gammaproteobacteria; order Lysobacterales; family Lysobacteraceae; genus Stenotrophomonas; species Stenotrophomonas sp. GD04024. The sequence continues at coordinate 16,344 of NZ_JAOEDV010000074.1, forward strand.
TGCTTGGCCTGTTCGGCTTCCGGGCCCTTGCAGGCGGCCAGCGCCAGCAGCAGGGAGGCAGCCAGCAGGGTGGTGGTGATCGGACGAATCTTCATGGCGGTCTCCGGTGCTGCAATGGATGGGGACGCCAGCCTATTCATGCCGTTGTGAAGACGGGGTGGCGATGCAGTGGCTCAACCGCGGGCATCGGCGCAAAGAAAAAGCCGCTGGCGAACCAGCGGCTTTTCCAGAACAGCGTGAAGAAAGAAGTTATTACTTCTTGGCTTCTTCAGCAGCGTCCTTGGCCTTCTCGGCGGTGCCTTCGGCAGCCTTGGCAGCGTCGGCAGCAGCGCCGGCAGCAGCGTCGGTGGCAGCAGCGCCAGCCTGGGCAGCGGCGTCAGCCGAAGCGTCAGCAGCGGTGGCGGCGGTGTCAGCGGCCTGCTGGGCAGCGTCGGCGGTCTGGGCGCCAGCAGCGGCGGCCTGGTCGGCAGCAGCCTGGGCTTCGGTGGCGGCTTCGTTGGCCGAAGCAGCGGCGTCCTGGGCAGCTTCCTGCTTCGAGCAGGCGGCCAGGGCCAGAGCCAGGGACATCGCGACCAGCAGCTTGTTGATGCTCATTGTGTAAATCCTCGTCGTTAGAATTAGGCAACGCGCATGCTGCGCGCCGACAACATGATGACAAGCCAATATTGGGTGTCAAGCGATCCCGCATTCATTTTTGCGAAATCATCGTTAAATCTTTTCAAATCAATTCGATGGCGATTGCGGTTGCTTCGCCGCCACCGATGCAGAGGGTGGCAATGCCGCGCTTGCCACCGCGCGTGCGCAGCGCGTTGACCAGGGTGACCACCAGGCGTGCACCCGAGGCGCCGATGGGATGGCCCAGTGCGCAGGCACCGCCATTCACGTTGAGCTTGTCGTGCGGGATGCCCAGCTCACGCATCGGCGCCATCGCCACCACGGCAAAGGCTTCGTTGATTTCGAACAGATCGACCTGGTCCAGCGACCAGCCGGTCTTGTCCAGCAGCGTGTGCAGCGCGCCGATCGGTGCGGTGGTGAACCACTCCGGCTCCTGCGAGTGGGTGGCGTGGCCGACAATGCGGGCCAGCGGGGTGATGCCACGCGCGGCGGCATCCTCCTCGGTCAGCAGGACCACGGCGGCCGCGCCATCGGAAATGCTGGAGGAGCTGGCGGCGGTGACGCTGCCGTCCTTCTTGAAGGCCGGACGCAGGGTCGGGATCTTGGCGATGTCCGAGCGCCCCGGCTGTTCGTCGGTGGCGACCTCGACCTCTCCCTTGCGGGTGGCGACCTTCACCGCGACGATCTCATCGGCGAACGCGCCATTGGCCTGCGCGGCCTGCGCACGCTTGACCGATTCGATGGCGTAGGCGTCCTGCTCTTCGCGGCTGAACTGGTACTTGTCCACGGCACATTCGGCGAATTCACCCATCGCCTTGCCATCGTAGGCATTGACCAGGCCGTCGTGGGCCATGTGGTCGACCGCCTGGAAGTTGCCGAAGCGGTTGCCGGTGCGCGAGTTCGGCAGCATGTGCGGCGCGTTGGACATCGATTCCATGCCGCCGGCCACCACGATGCTGGCCGAGCCGGCCTTGATCAGGTCATGGCCGAGCATGATGGTCTTCATGCCCGAGCCGCACACCTTGTTGAGGGTGGTGGCGCCCACCGACAGCGGGATGCCGGCGGCGATCGCGGCCTGGCGGGCGGGTGCCTGGCCGAGGTTGGCCGGCAGCACGCAACCCATGAGGACCTCGGAGACGTCGCTGGCCGGAACACCCGACTGTTCCAGGGCGGCGCTGATGACGGCCGCGCCCAGGGTCGGGGTCGGCACGCCGTTGAACTGGCCGAGGAAGGAGCCGATGGCGGTGCGCTTGGCGGCGGCGATGACGATGTTGGACATGGCAATCTCGTTGATGCGTAAGCAATGTTCGGAAAGGAGACCGGAGGCCGTTGGAAGCGCCCCGGTTTCCCGGCAGACTGCGTGGGGGTCGGCCCAAGTATAGAGGGTCGCGGAGGGCCGTCGCTGGGCGCGGCCGCATGCCAGCCAGGATCACGGCCGGCCAACGTTCATGGGAAGGAATCGATGGAACGCACGACGATGGTGAGGTCTGCCCTGGGTACCGCGCTGGCGATGGCGCTGACGGCATGTGGCGGAGGCGGAGGCGGCGGCAATGTGCGCATCGATCCACCGCCGACCACGCCGCCCCCCACCACGCCTCCACCCACCACGCCGCCGCCGGCCAAGCCGCAGGAACCGGCTTTCGATGCGCATCTGTCAGTCACCAACGCGCGTGCCGCACAGGCAGCGGGCCTGACCGGGCAGGGCGTGCGTATCGGCATCGTTGATTCCGGGGTGCAGCGCGATGCGGTGGCGCTGAACGGACGGGTGCTGGCCAACCTCAACTACATCGATCCGGCCAGAAACAACCTGGCGGTCGACGATGTGGTCGGCCACGGCACCGCGGTGGCCAGCCTGGCCGCCGGTGCAGCGGTAGGGACGTGGCCGGGGGGCATCGCGCCGGGGGCGCAGATCGTATCCGCGCGGATCATTTCCGACACGCGGCCGACCGATGACGGCAGTGGGCGCGGCAATGCCTTCAGCGGTCCGCTCGGCGTGGCGCAGGTCCACCAGGACCTGATCAACTACAACGTGAAGGTGATGAACAATTCGTGGGGCGGCCTGTACTGGACCGACCTGCCGACCACCGCGCAGGTGGCGGCCGAATACCGCCCGTTTGTCATCAACCACGGCGGCCTGGTGGTGTTCGCAGCCGGCAATGACGCGCGCACCGAACCCAGCAGCCTGGCTGCGCTGCCCAGCCAGAAAGGCGTGGCCGGCACGCTTCCGGCGGCCGACCTGGAGCGCGGCTGGCTGGTGGCGACCGCGGTTGATCCCTACACGCCGGGTGCGCTGGCCAGCTATGCCAATGCCTGCGGCCAGGCGGCCCGCTACTGCCTGGCGGCGCCGGGCAGCGCGGTCTATCCCGATGCCAGCGGTGGCAGCTATTACTGGAACTACGGCACGTCATTCGCCGCGCCGCTGATTTCCGGTGCGGCGGCGCTGGTCTGGCAGCGCTTCCCCTACTTCAACAACGACCTGGTGCGGCAGACCCTGCTGGGCACCGCCAAGGACATCGGCGCGCCTGGCGTGGACCCGGTGTTCGGCTACGGCCTGCTGGACATCGGCCGAGCGGTCAAGGGCCCCGGGCGCTTTGACTGGGGTGATGTGGTCGCCAACGTGGATGTGGCCTCGACCGGCTCGCTGTGGAGCAACGACATCGTCGGCAGTGGCGGCCTGGTCAAGCAGGGCGGCGGGACCCTGGTGCTGGGCGGCAACAACAGCTATGCCGGCGCCACCCGCATCGAGCGCGGCATCCTGTCGCTGCAGAACGGCGGTGTCATCCGTTCCAACGTGACCATCCTGGGCCAGCCCGATCCGGATTCGACGGGCCTGCAGTTCAATGGTGGCACGCCGCGGGTGATCGGCAACGTGGTCAACGGCAGCAGCGTGTTCCTGACCACCGGCAGCACCACCGGCACCATCGAGGGCAACTACACGCAGCAGGCAGGTGGCCAGCTGATGATCGCGCTCGGTGCCAATGCGCTGCAGGTGACCGGCACCGCCTCGATCAATGGTGGCGTGCGCGTGCATGGCTTCGTCTCCGGCTATGTGCCGCAGAGCGGCAGCCGCCAGGACCTGGTCCATGCGGCCGGTGGCCTGAGCGGCACCTTCAGCAGCCCGGCCACCTCCAGCGGCCTGCAGGGCTTGTCGCTGCTGCAGAGCAGCTATGGCTATGACAGCAACAATGCCTGGTTGAACCTGGCCCAGGTCAGCGTCACTGCGGCGGCGACCGGGCTCACGGCCTCGGCGCAGTCTGCCGCGCAACGACTGGAAGGTGCGTTCAGCGCGCTCGATGGCAGTCCCGTCCTGCAGGGCTCGCCGTTCGGCGCGGCGGCCGGCGCGCTGCAGTGGACCGGCGGTGGTCGTGATGGCCTGGCCGCCAGCCTGCAGAGCCTGTCGGGACAGTCGCATGCGCGGGCCGAGTCGGCCACCTTCGACAGCATCGACATGTCACGTCGCGCGATCGCCGAACGTTTCGATCGGGTGCAGGCGGCACCGCGGCTGCGTGGGACCTGGCAGAGCGCCTTGGGTGAGGCCGGGCAGGGCAGCTTCGCCGGCAACAGCGCCGACAGCCGCGGCTGGATGGCCGGGCAGGATCTGGCCTTGGGCAGCAACGGGCTGATGGGCGTGGCCTTCGGCGAGACCCGCAGCAACGGTGGCAGCAGTTTTGATGGAGATCGCGGTCGTGATCGCCAGGCGCAGGCGCAGTTGTATGCCGGCTGGAACCTGGGGCGTGGCTATGCGCTGGCCCAGCTCGGCAGCGGCCAGTTCACCCGCACGCTGGATCGCCAGCTGCTGCTGGGTGCCGGCGCCTACGGTGTCTCTGCGCGCTACGGCGGGCGCTTCAGCAGTGCCAGCGTGGAAGGCGGCTATAGCTTCGGCCGTGCCGGTGCGTCGCTGACGCCTTACCTGGGCGCCAGCACCACGCGTGTGGAGACCGACGCCTTCCAGGAGCTGGGTGGTTTCGGCTTCGGCCTGCGTGGCGATGCCAACCGCGTGCAGCGCAGCCAGATGCTGGCCGGTGTGCGCGGTGAGCGTGGATGGGGGCGATGGACGCTGCGCGGTCATGCCGAGTGGCAGCAGCGGCTCGATGGTGCCGATGTGGATTGGCAGGCCAGTTTCGTCGGCGTCGATGCCTGGGCGCCACTGGCGGGCTGGAACACGTCGCGCGGAAGTGCGCTGTTCGGCGTGGCACTGGAATCGTGGTGGGGCCGCAATGGCCGCCTGAGCCTGGGCTTCGACCAGCGTGTCGGTGGCGAAGGCGCACGGCA
>NZ_JAOEDV010000075.1:0-20591 GCF_029837545.1 Stenotrophomonas sp. GD04024
GCTGTTGCTGTTGCTGTTGCTGTTGCTCTGGATCGTAGCGGGTGCAGGGCGCAGCCCTGCCGGGCAACCCTATACTTGCGGCCGTGACTGCCTTCCCTGCCCTTGTTCCGCTGGATGCGCCGCTGCTGGTCGGCTACAGCGGCGGTGTCGACTCGACCGTGCTGCTGCACTGGCTGTGCCGCTGCGCACAGGCCTCCGGCACTCCGCTGCGTGCGGTGCACGTGCACCATGGCCTGCAGTCCGCGGCCGACGACTGGGTGCGGCACTGCCAGCAGCAGTGCACAGCGCTGGGCATCGACCTGGCCGTGCACCACGTAAGAATCGATAACACCGCAGGCCTGGGCCTCGAAGGCGCAGCGCGGCAGGCACGGCGCGGGGCGTTCGCCGCCGAGTTGCGCGACGGCGAAACATTGGCGCTGGCCCAGCACCAGGACGACCAGGCCGAGACCTTCCTGCTGCGCGCCCTGCGCGGTTCCGGCGTCGATGGCCTTGCAGCGATGTCCGCACACAGTCACTTTGGTGGACACGCCCTGTGGCGACCATTGCTTCAGGTCCCGCGCGATGCACTGCTGGACTACGCGCACCAGCATGCACTGCACTGGATCGAAGATCCCAGCAATGGCGACGATCATGCTGACCGCAATTTCCTGCGCCTGCAGGTGCTGCCGCTGCTGCGCCAGCGCTGGCCACATGCGGCCGCGGCGCTGGCCGGCAGCGCCGCGCATTGCGGGCAGACCCGTGAACTGCTTGATGAAGAAGACGCCGAGCTGATCGCGCATCTGGAGGTGGCACCGCGCGTGCTGTCGCTGCAGCTGCTACGGCAGATTTCACCCGGCCGCGCCGCACGCGTGCTGCGTGGCTGGGTGCTGGCCCACGGTGCAGCCCCCTTGCCGGCCACGGTGTTGCAGCAGGCACTGGCCGAACTGCTTCCCGCCGACAACGACCGCCAGGCGCGCGTGGGGTGGCACGATCACGTGATCCAGCAATGGCGGGACCATGCGTACCTGCTACCCGCGACGCTTCCCGTGCTGCCACGCGACTGGCAGGCCGAATGGGATGGACGCGCGCCCTTGCCGCTGCCCGATGGCGGCCAGCTGCGCCTGCAGGGCGCGGCGGCCTTCGAACGCACGCTGCAGGTTCGCGCACGCGTGGGTGGTGAGCGCATCCAGCTGCCCGGACGCCAGCATTCGCATGCCCTGAAGGACTGCCTGCAACGGGAACACCTCGCGCCCTGGCGACGCGCGCAGCTGCCGCTGATCTTCGATGGCCCGCAGTTGCTGGCCGCCGCCGACGTGGTCATCGCAGCACCTTTGCAGGCCTGGTTGCAGGCCCATGGGGCGCAACTGCAGTGGCGCCCGGGCGGCTGGTGAATTGACCCCCGCGCGCGGCCCGTCCACACTTGTCGCATGGCCAAGAAGTCCCCCGAAAACGCCTCCCCGGTCGCCCAGTTCGAGCAGTCGCTCGAGTCGCTGGAGCAGCTGGTGGAGCAGATGGAAACCGGCGAGCTGAGCCTGGAAGCTTCGCTCAGTGCATACGAACGTGGCGTTGGCCTGTACCGCCAGTGCCAGCAGGCGCTGGAGCAGGCCGAACTGCGCGTGCGCCTGCTCAGCGATCCGGCCCAGCCGGAAGCAGCCGAGCCGTTCGACCCGCCCAGCCATGACGGCTGAGGCCCTGTTCGCGCGCTGGCGCGACCGTATTGAAAGCGAGCTCGACGCCGCACTGCCCTCGCCTGCCGAGGCACCGCAGGGCCTGCACCAGGCCATGCGCTATTCAGTGCTGGGCGGCGGCAAGCGCATGCGCCCGTTGCTGGTGTATGCCAGCGGCCACCTGTTCGGTGCGCAGCCGGAAGCGCTGGACGCCGCCGCGATGGCGGTCGAACTGATCCACGCCTATTCACTGGTGCATGACGATCTGCCGGCGATGGACGATGACGCCCTGCGTCGTGGCAAGCCGACCACGCATATCGCATTTGACGAAGCCACGGCGATCCTCGCCGGCGACGCACTGCAGGCCCGTGCCTTCGGCCTGCTGGCCGATGCACCGCTGCCGGCCACATTGCGCGTGGCCTGCCTGCAGACGCTGGCCCACGCCTCCGGCGCCGCCGGCATGTGCGGCGGCCAGGCCCTGGACATCGACGCCACCGGCCAGCAGCAGACACTGGCGGCTCTCACCCGCATGCATGCCCTGAAGACCGGGGCGCTGATCCGCGCCGCGGTGCGCATGGGTGCGCTATGTGGTCAGGCCCACGAACCGCAGTTGGCCCAGCTCGACAGCTTCGCCGATGCACTCGGCCTGGCGTTCCAGGTGCGTGACGACATCCTCGATGTCGAGGCCAGTTCCGAGCAGCTGGGCAAGACTGCCGGCAAGGACCAGGCACAGGACAAGAGCACCTTCCCCGCCCTGCTTGGCATGGACGGTGCGAAGGCCCAGCTGCGCGAACTCGCCACGCGCATGCAGTCGATCCTGGCCGGCCATGGCGAGGAAGCCGATGCGTTGCGCGCGCTGGCGACGCTGGCGGTGGAACGGGATCACTGATCGCGGCCACCGGTCGTGGCCTGGCGCTACCCGCGCGCTGCAAACAGAAACGCCCGGCATGGCCGGGCGTTTCCATATCCACGCGCAGCCGTACTTACTTGATCAGGCGCAGTGCGAACGGATAGCGGTAGGCTTCGCCGTTGTTGGCCTTGACCGCGGCGATGATGCAGAACACCAGGTTCAGGATGCCGACGATCGGGGCCAGGATGCCGCCGATGATCACGATGGTCAGCACGATGCAGATCAGCATCGCGATGGTGATGGTGATCTGGAAGTTCAGTGCTTCCTTGGCCTGGTCGGTCACGAAGGCCTTGCCGGCGTCATCCTTGTTGATCAGCCAGATGATCAGCGGGCCGATGAACCAGGTGAAGATGCCCAGCAGGTGCGCGGCCAGGGCCATGGTGCGCTGGTCGGCCGGCGCGTCAGTGGTGGCCGGCGGCGGCGGGACGTTATCGAATTCACTCACGACAAAACTCCTTTTCATTGGGTGGTCTTGACCCACCAGCACCAAGCTGGTCGCGTCAGGCGCGCATAGCTTACGCCATCAATGCCATCAATCATTACCGGCAATGGTCATCCGTCCCAGCAGGATCGAACCGGTCCGGATGTGTGAGCGCGGGTCGACGTCGCTGCCGACCGCCTCGATGCTGCTGAACATCTCGCGCAGGTTGCCGGCGATGGTGATGCCGTCCACCGGGTACTGGATCTCGCCGTTCTCGACGCGGAAGCCACCGGCACCACGCGAGTAGTCACCGGTCACCCCGTTCACGCCCTGTCCCATCAGCTCGGTCACCAGCAGCCCGTCGCCCATCTGGCGCGCGATCTCCTGCAGCGAGCCGGCGTTGGCGGCCAGCTGCAGGTTGTGCACGCCACCGGCGTTAGCGGTGGTCTGCAGGCCCAGCTTGCGCGCCGAATAGCTGCCCAGCACGTAGCGCTGCAGCACCCCGTCGCTGACCAGGGCCGACGCACGGGTCGCCACGCCGTCACCGTCGAAGGCGGCCGAGCGCAGCCCACGGCGCAGGTGCGGCAGTTCCTCGATCTGCATCCACTCCGGGAACAGCCGCTGGCCGACACTGTCCAGCAGGAAGCTGGCCTGCCGGTACAGGGCGCCGCCGGATACCGCCGACAGCAGGTGGCCGACCAGGCTGCGGGCCGCTTCCGGGGCGAACAGCACCGGCATGCTGCCGGTCGGCAGCGAACGCGGCTGCAGGCGGGCCACGGTACGCTCGGCGGCGCGGCGGCCCACGCTGTCGGCCGCCTCCAGGTCCTCGCGGGCCAGGCCGCCGGTGTACCAGCCATCACGTTGCATGCCATCGCCAGTGCCAGCGATCAGGGCGCAGCCAACCGAATGGTGGGTTCCGCGCTCGCGGCCGATGAAGCCATGCGAATTGGCATAGACCGATACGCTCTGCATGCTCGACACCGAGGCACCGTCGGAATTGCTGATGCGTGCATCGGCCCCGCGACCGGCCTGCTCGCAGGCCAGGGCCAGGTCCACCGCCTCGTCAGCCTGCAGCGCCCAGGGGTGCCAGCTGTCCAGGTCGGGGAAGTCGCGGGCCATCAGCGCCGCCTCGGCAAGCCCGGCAGCCGGGTCGGCCTCGGTGTGCCGGGCGATCGCGCAGGCCTGCTCGACCGTGGCCGCCAGGCTGGCCTCGTTCAGGTCGCCGGTGCTGGCACTGCCCTTGCGCTTGCCGAAATAGACCGTCACCGCGATGCCGCGGTCGCGGGTGGACTGCACGGTCTCGACCTCGCCGAGGCGGACATTGACCTCCAGGCCGCGGTCCTCGCTGCAGCTGACCTCGGCCTGGCTGGCGCCCAGCGCGCGGGCGCGGTCGAGCAACTGCTGGGAAAGGTCGGCCAGCCGTTCCAGCCGGGCCGGGCTGTCGTCGCCGACGGCCACTTCAGGGGCGATCACGTTCAATGCTTTATCCTGTACAGGTTGGGCCCGGCATCACGCCGGGCGACTTTTTTTGAGATCAGGTAGGGACGATGCGCGGACGCGACGAAGAAACCGGTGAATTCCACGACAAGAGCCGCAGCCAGAACCGGCGCGACGCGCTCGACGTGCTGGCCCTGGGCGAGAAGCTGGTGTCGCTGACCCCGGCCCAGCTGGCGCGCCTGCCGATTCCGGAAGACCTGCTGCCGCATATCGCCGAGTGCAAGCGCATCACCGCCCATATCGCCCACAAGCGCCAGCTGGCGTTCCTGGCCAAGCACATGCGTCGCGAAGAGGACGCCACGCTGGATGCGATCCGCGATGCGCTGGACGCGAACAGCGAAACCGGCCGCCGCGAAGTGGCGATGATGCACCGCGTGGAAGACTGGCGCGACCGCCTGCTGGCCGACGGCGACAAGGCGCTGGCCGCACTGCTCAACGATTACCCGCAGGCCGACCGCCAGCAGCTGCGCACGCTGGTGCGCAATGCACAGGCCGAGAAAGCGAAGAACAAGCCGCCGCGCGCCTACCGCGAGATCTTCCAGGTGCTGCGCGGCCTGATGCTGCCAGCGGCGCTTGGCCTCAAGGCCGCGGCCGATGAGGCCGACGACGTCGAGGCCGGCGAAGCCGACGAGGACTGAGTCCTCCCCGGCGTGGGCGGTGGCACTGGCCATCGCCCGGCTCAGGCCTGGGTACCGCCGACGGTGATGCCCTCGATCAACAACGAAGGCTGGCCGACCCCCACGGGCACACTCTGCCCATCCTTGCCGCAGATGCCCACGCCTTCGTCGAGGGCCAGGTCGTTGCCGACCATGCGCACCTTCTGCATGGTTTCCGGGCCATTGCCGATCAGGGTCGCGCCCTTCACCGGCGTGGTGATCCGGCCATCCTCGATCAGGTAGGCCTCGGTGGCCGAGAACACATACTTGCCACTGGTGATGTCGACCTGGCCGCCGCCGAAGTTGACCGCGTACAGGCCCTTCTTCACCGAGCGGATCATTTCCTGCGGGTCATGCTGGCCGGCACGCATGTAGGTGTTGGTCATGCGTGGCATGGTCAGGTGCGCGAACGATTCGCGGCGCCCGTTGCCGGTCGGTGCCACGCCCATCAGGCGGGCATTGAGGCTGTCCTGCATGTAGCCGACCAGGATGCCGTCCTCGATCAGCGTGGTGCACTGGCTGGGGTGGCCTTCGTCGTCGATGTTCAACGACCCGCGGCGGCCATCCAGCGTGCCGTCGTCGACGATGGTCACGCCCGGCGCCGCAACGCGTTCACCGATGCGGCCGGCGTAGACGCTGGTGCCCTTGCGGTTGAAGTCGCCTTCCAGGCCATGACCCACGGCTTCGTGCAGCAGCACGCCGGGCCAGCCCGGGCCGAGCACCACCGGCATCACGCCGGCCGGCGCCGGTACCGCCTCAAGGTTCACCAGCGCCTGACGCAGCGCCTCAAGCGCGAACGCTTCAGGCCGGCCGTCGGCGAACAGTTCCGCATAGCCATAGCGGCCACCGCCACCGGCATAGCCGGACTCGCGGCGGCCGTTGTGCTCGACGATCACCTGCACGTTCAGGCGCACCAGCGGGCGCACGTCGGCGCCCAGCACGCCGTCGCTGCGCGCGATCAGCACGGTATCCACGCCGCCGGACAGGCTGACCATCACCTGCTTCACGCGAGGGTCCGCGGCACGCAGATAGCCGTCCAGGCGCTTGAGCACCTCGACCTTGGCCTCGTTGCCGATACCGTCGATCGGGTCCAGCGCCGGGTACAACGCACGCGCGTTGCCACGCAGCAGCGAGCGCCCGGACTGCGCGCCGCCTTCGCGCGAGATCGCGCGTGCCGACTGCGCCGCTACCCGCAGCGCATCGGCATGGATGTCATCGGAATAGGCAAAGCCGGTCTTCTCGCCGGAAATCGCCCGCACGCCCACGCCCTGCTCGATGGAATGGGCACCGTCCTTGACGATGCCGTCCTCCACGCTCCAGCTCTCGCGGCGGGCGTGCTGGAAGTAGAGGTCGCCAAAGTCGACACCGGGGCCGAGCAGCTGGCCGAAGGTGCGCTCCAGGCCAGCGGTATCCAGGCCACCGGGGCGCAGCAGGCGGTCTTGGGCAAGCGTCAGGGCGATATCAGTCATGGCTCTCGATCTGGGGGTGCGGGGGCGCCGAGGCAAGCCCGGTGAACAGGAAAGCCACGCTCAGCGCGAGCGTGGCAGGTCGGTGACGGTCGGCGGAATGCCGGGGGCCGGAGCGGGCGGCGCCTTCTCGCGGCTGCGTTCGATCACTTCCACCTTCGGCTCCTTCCATGGGCCGGTCACCTTGTAGGTACGGGCGCCGATCTCGCCCAACGGTTTGGACAATACCGCATTGGTGGCCGCGCCGAGTGCCGCGCCCACCGGCCCCCCCGCCACCGCGCCGACCACGGTCAGCAGATTGCCGGCGCGTGGGTTGACGTCGATGGTCTGGTCGAACTGCTGGTTGCGCAGGTCGGCCTGGCCGCGGATGGTGATGTTCGCCGCGGGGCCTTCGATCAGCACCTTGTCGGTGCGGGCCATGCCCTGGCCGAACTGCACGCTGCCGTCGACCTGGTTGAACGCGAAGCCCTTGGAGAAGAAGTCGCGGAAGTCGAACATCAGGCGCCGTGGCAACTGGGTGACGCTGAGCAGGCCGAGCACGCGGCCGGCGCCGGGCTCCAGCTCCAGCAGCTGGCCATTGCGTGCGTGCAGGTCGAGCCGGCCCTGCAGTTGGGCCAGCTGGAAGTCCGAGGGACCGCCACTCCACGAGGCCTGCAGCTGCGCCTGCCCGGAACCGCCACGCAGCTGGCCGCCGTAATCGAGGTTCTGCATCAGGCCGCCCAGGTCTTCACTGCGTACCTGCGCGGTCAGTTCGGTACGGGCGCCACCGGTACGACCCAACCAGCGGCCGTTGATGTCGATCTGCTGGTCCGGCGCGCGGAAGCGCAGCTCGTCCACGTTCAGGCCATTGGCCAGCGGGCGCGTGCGCAGCACCGCCTGCCCCAGCACCACTTTGCCGAACTTCAGGTCGGCGATGTCCAGCGCGAACGGCGGCAGCTTGGCCGGGTCCATGTCGTTGGCACCGGCCTGCACCCGCGCCGCAGGCGCACCCGGCGCCACCGGCAGCGACTGCCAGTGCACGCGGTCCAGCTGGCCACTGATGGTGCCGCCCTCGGCATTGGGCACGCTCAGGCGACCTGCCAGCGAAGGTCCGTCCAGGCGCACGTCCAGCGCCTGCGCGCCCGGCTGCAGCTGCAGGCGGGTCTGTTCGAAAACGCCACCGATCAGCATCAGCTTGCCGACCTGCACATCCACCGCACGCAGCGGCATGCCGTCATCATCACCGCCTCCGCGCGCGAGGCTGATCCATTCCAGCGCATCCAGGGTCGGGCTGCGACCGTTGACGGCCAGCCCGCTCGGCGGTGGCTCGCGATCGACATGATCGCTGCCCAGGGTGACCTGCACGCCGGTGCGGTTGTTGTGGCTGCGCGCAGCCAGCGCCAGGCGCTGGCCAAAGGCCACGTCGATGCGACCGGCCCCCATCGGCAACTGCGCGGCCACCGTGGTCGCCAGCGGTTCGCCGGCCGGCTTGTCCAGCGGCGCAGGCAGGTCCAGGCGGGTCCCCACCAGATCCGAACTCAGCCGCAGTTCGCTGGGCGGCGCAGGCGCGCCCGGTGCAACCTTGGGCAGGTTGACCGCGATGGTCCACGGCGAGGTTCCTGCGATGTACGGCTTGAGCCATGCCATTTCCGGCGCGCGGTCGATCAGCACACCCGCATCAAGGTTGGCCGACAGCAGCGATTCAAACGCCAGCTTGCTGTCGCGCACGTAGCTGCCGGCACGCAGGCTCAGGCGACCGTCCTGGCCGAGGTGGCGCACCGCCAGTTCCTCGGCACCGAAACCGCCGTTGCCGTAGCGGGCCTGCCCATGCATGTTGTCGAAGGTCAGCTGGAAGCGCTTGTCGACCAGCTTCACACCGTCGAGGTCGACCGTGCCCTGCAGATGGCCGCCGCCTTCATCCAGGTGCAGCGGCTGCAGCAGGTCGAAGGTCACATGCGCCGGGCCTGCCGCGGTCAGGTTGTCGAGCGTGTCGCCATAGTCCTTGTGCAAGGGACTCTGCCGCAGCATCGCCAGCAGCCTGCCGGCCTCGCTCTGGGTGTCGGCGCGCACGTACAGCGGCTGCTGGCCGAAATCCGGAATGCCCGCCTCGAACGTCTGCACCGCCACACCGGCCAGGTCGCCGCGCCCGTGCATGTCGAAGCCGGGGCCGATGAAGGCGATATCGGCGTCGACCTGGCTCATCAGGGGCCAGTCGTGCTGGAAACGGATGTCACCATTGGTGATGTGGCCGGTGGCCTCGAAGCGGCCATCGTTGTTGTCGAACGGCCAGTCGTCCAGGTCGCCGCTGACCAGGCCGACACCGTTGCGCACCTGGCCACCGGCCAGTGCCATGTCGAGCCAGTCGGTGGCGCCCTTGCTCATCCTGGAATGGATCCAGAAACGCTTGGCCGCGGTCATCGGCACGTCGTCCAGCTTGGCCGCCAGCTGCAGCCACGGCCGGGTGCCATCACCCTGGAACCAGACACCACCGCGCACGTCGGCGGCATAGTCGGTGCCTTCCACGCGCATCGCCGCGGTGCCGATGCGCCAGCCGCCCGCTTCGTCTCGCCAGCCCACCACCTGTCCTGCCAGGTGCAGGTCATGGCGCACGCCGAATCCGGTCGGCCAATCGAACTGCAGCTGCTGGCGTGGCTGCAGCTGCAGGCTGAAACCATCGGCATCGCCCTCGAAACGGCCCCCCAGGCCGCGCAGGCCCGGCGAATGGCCCACGCTGGCAAAGCCCAGCGATTTCAGTTCACCCTGCGCCCACAGCGGGCCATCACGCTGGCCGGACAGCTGCAGCTCACGCACATCCAGTTGCGGCCGGGACAGGAACAGCCAGTGGCGCAGGCCGGGGTCGAGGCGATCACTCAGCGCCAGCGCGCGCAGCGCGGTGCCGGCCTGCACGTCGCCGGAACTCACCCGCAGCTGCCTGCCGACCTGCAGCTGCAGGCCGTCAAGCTGTTGCTCGCCGTCTTCGGTCTTCAGGCGCAGGCGCGGCACCTGCAGGGCCCAGCCTTCGGCCTGGCGCTGCCAGCGCAGGCGTGCCTGCAGGCGCTGCAGCTTCAGGTACGGAGCTGCCAGGTCGGGCATCGGAGCACCATCGATGCGGACGTCGCGCAGGTCCGAATCGGTGGTCAGCGCAACGGGGGCGAAATCACGCAGGGTCAGCCACAGGTTCAGCTCGCCCTTGCCTTCTCGCAGGCGGACGCCGCCGGCTGCAAGCAGCGGCGACCAGGCATGGAAATCAACAGGATCGGCGCCCAGCCAGGCCTGGCCGTTGCCGCGCATGCGGTCCACATCCAGCACCGCGGTCAGTGGCAGTGCGTCGGCCTGAGCCCAGGCACGCACGCCCACGCGCAGGCGGTCGCCGTTGACGCGCAGGCGCAGGTCGATGCGCGGCAGCGTGGTATCGATGCCCAGATCCGGCGCGTGCACGCCGAGGCGGCCCTCGACCACCTGCAGTTCGCCCAGCCGGCGCAGCGCATCCAGCGGGTCACCGCCATTGGTTGACTGCGGCAGGCCGCGCACCGACCAGCGGCCGTCCTCACCCTGCTGCAGGTCCAGCGCCAGCCCACGCAGGCGCAACTCGGTCAGCGAACGGCCCGGCAGCAGCCCGCTGTACATCGACACCAGCACTTCCGCCTCGCCGATCGCCAGGCCCTGGCCGGCGCCGATGCGCAGGCCCTTCAGCTGCAGCAGCGGGCCACGGCGGGTCCACGCAGTCTGCAGCTGGTCGAAACGCACCGGCTGGCCGGCACGCTCGCTCAGCCACGCAGCAATCCTGTCGGGATGGCGCTCGGCCAGCGGCAGCAGCTGGCTGATGCTGCCCACCAGCAAGGCAAGCCCGACCAGGCCCACCGCACACGCGGCAATGAAATGACGGCGGATCCTTCGCAGTCGCAGGCGCGGCGGCGCGCTCATCGGCCGCCGCCGGCCTGCGGCCGGCGAGGATCAGAGCAGAACGACATCGAATTGCTCCTGCAGGTACTGCTCGTCCGCCTGGAAGCGGATGCTCTTGCCGAGGAACTCCTCCAGCTCGGCCACCGCCGAGGATTCCTCGTCGGTGATGCGCGCGACCACCTTGGTCGAAGCGATCACCAGCAGGCGCGCAGCATCGAACTGGCGCACCGCGCGGGTGATCTCACGGAAGATCTCGTAGGTCACCGTTTCGGTGGTCTTGATGCTGCCGCGGCCACTGCACTGCGGGCAGGTTTCCGACAGCTGGCGCTCCAGGCTCTCGACCGTGCGCTTGCGCGTCATCTCCACCAGGCCAAGCGGCGAGAAGTCGTAGACGGTGGTCTTGGCATGGTCGCGGGCCAACGCCTTTTCCAGCGTGCGCAGCACCTGGCGGCGATGCTCGGCATCGTCCATGTCGATGAAGTCGATGATGATGATGCCGCCCAGGTTGCGCAGCCGCAGCTGCCGCGCCACCGCCTGTGCGGCCTCCAGGTTGGTGCGGAACACCGTCTCTTCCAGGTTGCGCTGGCCGAGGAACGAACCGGTGTTGACGTCGATGGTGGTCATCGCCTCGGTCTGGTCGATCACCAGGTAGCCACCCGATTTCAGCGGCACCTGCTTGTCCAGCGCGCGGCCGATCTCATCCTCCACCCCGAACATGTCGAAGATCGGGCGGTCACCGGAATACAGCTCCAGCTTTTCGGCCAGCACCGGCATGTACTTGGCAACGAAGGCCTGCAGCTGGCCGAAGGTCTCCTTCGAATCGACCTTCACCTTGTCCACGTCCTTGCGGATCAGGTCGCGCACAGAACGCAGCGGCAGGCTCAGGTCTTCATAGATGATGCTGCAGGAGGCGGCTTCGCGGCCGCGGCGCTCGACCACGTTCCATACCCGCGACAGGTAGGCGATGTCCTCGGCGATGGCCTCGGCCGGCTGGCCCTCCGCATTGGTCCGCACGATGTAGCCGTAACCGCCGTGTTGTGCCGACAGCTCGGTCACCAGCGCCTTCAGGCGTGCGCGCTCGGTCTCGTCCTCGATGCGGGCCGACACGCCCACCACCTTGGACTGTGGCAGCAGCACCATGTAGCGCGAGGGAATGCTGATCTGCGTGGTCAGGCGCGCGCCCTTGGTGCCGATCGGATCCTTCACCACCTGCACCACGATGTCCTGGCCGTCGCGCAGCAGTTCGACGATCGGCACACTGGCCGGCGGCGGCAGGGTGGTGTTCTCGGTATCGGCGCTGGCCACCGGGGCCGGGCGCACCACATCGTTGGCGTGCAGGAACGCGGCGCGCTCCAGCCCGACCTCGACGAAAGCGGCCTGCATGCCGGGCATGACCCGCTGCACCTTGCCCTTGTAGATGTTGCCGACCACACCCCGGCGCCAGCCGCGCTCGATGTGCAGTTCCTGCAGCATGCCGTTTTCGATCACCGCGACCCGGGTTTCGCGCGGGGTCACATTGACCAGGATTTCCTCAGACATCTGCAGCCTCCCTGGCGGCATCGGCAATGGGGGCCGGCACGCCGCAGCGCGCCAGCAAACGATCAGTGTGCAGCAACGGCAGCCCCATCACGCCGGAGTAGCTGCCGGACAGGTGCTCGATCCAGCGTTCGGCGCCGCCCTGGATGGCGTAGGCACCGGCCTTGTCCAACGGTTCGCCGGTAGCCACGTAGGCGGCGATGTCGGTGGCGTCGATCGGCGCGAAGGTCACCTCGGAGATGACCAGCTCACTGTCCAGCCCTTGCGCGCCAACAACCACTACGGCGGTCATCACCTGGTGGGTGCGCCCTGCCAGGCGCGCCAGCATCGCCCGCGCATCGGCGGCATCGACCGGCTTGCCGAACACTTCACCGTCCAGCACCACTTCGGTGTCCGAACCGAGCACCCGCGCCTGCGGGTCATCGGCCAGCACCCGGGCCAGCCCGGCGCGCGCCTTGTCGGCGGCGACCCGGCAGACATAGTGTTCGGCACTTTCAGCCGCGGCGCGCTGCTCGACGACCTCCAGGTCCAGGGCCTGGAAGGGGCGTCCGAGTCGGGCCAGCAACTGGTTGCGTCGGGGGGAGCGGGAAGCAAGATAGAGCATCGGCACAGCATAACCTGAGGCCGCCACCTGAATCGTCGGCAACCCGTTCCGGAACGCGTTCAACCCCGAATAGGCTCACAGCGCGTTCATCGCTACGACACCACCCTCACCGGCACAACAAGGAGTTCTCCATGCGCCTGACCGCCACCCCGCTGCTGCTCGCCCTGTCCCTCGCCCTTGGAACCTCGATGACCGCCCATGCTGCCCCGCCGTCGCCGTCGATCGCCGCCCCCGCGGAAGGCACCCTGCTGAACATCTCGTCCAACGCCGAGGCCACCCGCGTACCGGACGTGGCCACCCTGTCGGCCGGCGTGGTTACCCAGGCCGCCGATGGCAACAGCGCCATGCGCCAGAACGCCCAGCAGATGGACAAGGTTTTGGCCGCCATCAAGGCCGCCGGCATTGCCGAGCGCGACGTGCAGACCAGCGGTGTCAGCCTCAACCCGCAGTACCGCTATGCCGACAATGAAGCACCGAAGATCACCGGCTACCAGGCCAGCAACACGGTCAGCCTGAAGGTGCGCGACATCGCCAAGCTCGGCAAGGTGCTGGACGCACTGGCGGCGCAGGGTGCCAACCAGATCAACGGCCCCAGCTTCGAGATCGACCAGCCCGAACCGGTGTATGACGAAGCCCGCCTGGCGGCGCTGAAGAAGGCCCAGGCCCGTGCCCAGACCTACGCGAAGTCGCTGGGCCTGCAGGTGCGCCGCATCGTCAGCATCTCCGAGAACGCCGGTGGCGGTTACCGCCCGATGCCGATGATGCGTGCCATGGCCGCCGGGGCGGCGATGGACAAGGCCACCCCGGTCGCGCCGGGTGAATCGACCGTGTCGGTCAACCTGGACGTGGTGTTCGAACTGGGCCGCTGATCGCCGCCGCCCGTGCCGAACCAGGCGGGCCCCGAACGGGGCCCGCTTTTTTTTGATGCCTGCTGCCGGGGCTGGCTGAAGGCAAGCCCAACGATCCAGCCCGTGCCTCTAGGCAGTGGCCGCCATGCCGCGCTACTGATGCACTGCCAGCCGCGTGCGGCAACCCCGCCACGGGCCCTGGTGCGTTGAGGACTTCGTCACTGGCATGGAGGTGGACCATGGTTCGTACGTATCCCGTTGCATCCCCGCACTTCGACCCCGCCCGCGTTGCCGCCTGGAGCGCGGCCATCGCCCTGCATCTGCTCGCGTTCCTGTTGTTGCTGATTCCGGCCACCTATCAGGCCATCACCACACTGCCGCGCGACACCACCACGGTGCGGCTGATTCCGAGGGAACTGCCCAAGCCGCTGCCGCCGCCGCCCAAGTACGTGGAGCCACAGCACGTGGACGTCGTGCCGAAGCAGCAGAGCGTGCCGAAGGAAACAACGCCGTTGCCAACGCCGACCGCCACGCTGGAGGAGGCGCAGGGCATCGTCACGCCCGCCGCCGAATCGACACCGGTGCAGTCGGCCCCGAGCATCGACCGTTCGACGCCGTTGGCCGGTGCCCAGTTGCAATACCGCAGCGCCCCACCGCCGTCCTACCCGGTGCCGGCACTGCGCAACCACGAGCAGGGCACGGTGCTGCTGCGGGTGGAGGTCGACAGCAGCGGCCAACCGGTCGCGGTCAGCATCGAGCGCAGCAGCGGCTCGCGCAGCCTGGACCAGGCCGCTCGCCAGCAGGTGCTCAAGCGCTGGCGCTTCGAGCCCGCACAGCGTGATGGCATAGCGGTACCGGCCATCGGCCTGGTACCGGTGCAGTTCTCGCTGCCGGACTGAAGCTTTCAGGGCCGGCCCGGCAACCTTCCGGGCCGGCCTTCACGCGCGAAAGGACAGACTCGGCAAAGTCCGCGATCAAGCGTTACGAATTAAGCAAAATTTCACTACTTCGTCACCTGTCGGAAACCTAGATTGATCCGTCCCGGGCAGTACCGGAGACAGCCCTCAACGCTACGGTTTTCCAGTTAGGAGAGAAGCTGTGAAACACCTGATCCAACGGCCCGCCAGCCGCCGCCGCTGCACCCTGGCATCGTCCATCACCCACGTCCTTGCCGGCGGCACCCTGCTGCTGGTGGGCACCATGGCTTCCACCTCCGCTTTCGCGCAGGAAAAGGCCACCAACCTCGACCGCATCACGGTCACCGGTTCGAACATCCCGCGTACCAACACCGAAACACCGTCCCCGGTGCAGGTGGTGACCCGCCAGGAAATCGACCGCACCGGCAAGACCTCGCTGGCCGAGTACCTGCAGACCATCACCGCCGATGGCGCCGGCTCGATTCCCAAGACTTTTGGCAACGGCTTTGCCGGCGGTGGCGCGGGCATCTCGCTGCGCGGCCTGGGCGCCGGCTCGACGCTGGTACTGTTGAATGGCCGTCGCATGGCGACCTATGGCCTGGCCGATGACGGCCAGAAGGTCTTCACCGACCTGAGCACCATCCCGCTCGACGCCGTTGAACGCGTGGAAGTGCTGAAGGACGGCGCCTCGGCGATCTATGGCTCCGATGCCATCGCCGGCGTGGTCAACATCATCCTGCGCAGCGACTTCCAGGGCGTCATCCTGCGTGGCTCCTACGGCCTGTCCGGTGACAGCGACGGCGACGCCAAGAAGGCGACCCTGACCGCCGGTACCGGCGATCTGGCCACCGATGGCTGGAATGCGTTCTTCAGCCTGGACGTCGGCAAGACCGATGCGATCAAGCTGAGCGACCGCAAGAACCGCAAGTGGATCGGTACCGGCGACACCCGCCCGTGGGGCTATGACAAGACCGCGCAGTTCCTTGGGGGTGCCTACACCCGTGGCGGCACCTCAGGTGGCGCAGGCCCGAACGGTTCCTACCTCGATCCGACCGGCCACCTGGTGCCGCTGCCCGGCTGCACCGGCCTGACCACCATCGGTGGCCAGACCCCGGCCAGCATCGCCGCCGACGGCTGCCTGTGGGATCCGGCACAGCAGTACCGCGACCTGATTCCGGAAGAGAAGTACGTCAACGTGTTCGGCCGTGCCAGCTTCGCCTTCGGTGAAGGCGGCGAGATCTACACCGAGATCGGCTACTCGAAGAAGGAAACCATCTTCAGCAACACCCCGTCCGGCGTGTCGGGCGGCTGGGGCTATCCGGGCGGCCCGGTCAATGCCAACTCCGGCCCTGGCGCCACCGTGCTGGGCCCGAACCACCCGGACAACCCGACCCCGGGTACGCCGGTCCGCGTGCGCTACTCGGCCTGGGATGTCGGCCCGCGCGTGACCGACAACACCAACGAGTTCAACCGCTTCCTGGTCGGCATCAAGGGCAACTGGGGCGACTGGAGCTACGACACCGCCTACCTGCACTCAGGCACCGACCTGACCAACGAGCGCACCGGCTTCCTGCGCTACAGCGCCGTGCAGTGCGCACTGGGCAATGCGAACTGCGCCGGTGGCGTGTGGCGCATCGGTGACGATGCGGGCAAGAATTCACAGGCGTTGTACGACTACATCTCGCCGAAGATCAGCGCGCGTGCCAAGTCGAGCCTGGACATGTTCGACTTCACCGTGTCGCGCAGCCTGATGGACCTCAAGGGTGGCCCGCTGGGCCTGGCGATCGGTACCGAGTGGCGCAAGACCAGCAACAGCCTGACCCCGCAGACCTACACCGACCAGGGCGACATCATCGGCCTGGGCTATTCGGCCTATGACGGCACCCAGAACGTCTACGCCGGCTACGTCGAACTGTCCGCACCGGTACTGGAGCAGCTGGAACTGTCCGGCGCGCTGCGTTACGACAAGTACGAGAGCGGTGAAGGCAAGGCCACGCCGAAGCTGGGCGTGAAGTGGACCCCGGCCGACTGGATCGCCCTGCGCGCCAGCTACGCCGAAGGCTTCCGCGCGCCTAACCCGGCCGAGAACGGCGATGGTGGCCTGGCCGCCTTCTCCTCCGCGGTCGATCCGGTGCGTTGCCAGATCAGTGGCGGCGCAGCGAGCGAGTGCGGTGCCAATTCGGTGGCGATCATCACCAAGCCGAACAAGCTGCTGAAGCCGGAAGAGTCCAAGAGCTACTCGATCGGCCTGGTGCTGCAGCCGACCTCGACCACCTCGATGACCATCGACGCATGGCAGATCAAGCGCACCAACGAGATCGTCCAGGGCAACACCGACGACGCCATCCTTGCCGGCAACGTGCTGCGTGACAGCAATGACCTCAATGGCGTGGCCAACAGTGGCACCATCCTGGCGGTCAACACCGGCTACGTGAATGCCAGTTCCTCGCGCGTGCGCGGTATCGACACCGACATCCGCCAGACCTTCGAGATCGGCCCGGGCCAGCTGGAGCTGGACCTGCAGTGGAGCCACATCCTGAAGTTCGAACGTACCGAAGGCGGCAAGACGGTCGATTATGTGGGCACCCACGGCAATTGCGATGTCACCAACTGCATCGGTACGCCGAAGGACAAGGTCAACTTCGGCACCACCTGGAAGCAGGGCCCGTGGAGCGTCAGCGGCATCGTCAACTACATCAGCAAGATGGACAACACGGGCAGTCGTGGCGGCAGCTACCTGGCCTTCTACGCTGACGAAACGCCGGTGACCAAGATCTCTTCGTTCACCACAATGGATCTGTCGGGCCGCTGGAGCATCAACGATTCGTTCGAACTCAATGCCTCGGTGGCCAACGTGTTCGATCGCATCGCCCCGCTCGATCCGACCACCTACGGTGCGGTGAACTACAACCCGATGCACTTCTCCGGTGCGCTGGGCCGTTACTACACCGTCGGCTTCAAGTACACGTTCAAGTAACAGCGGAAAGCCGTTGCATGCAGTACCTTCGAAGGCCCGGGCACCTGCCCGGGCCTTCGTCTTCCTGGCCCTTGCAGGCGTGTTCACGGCCACGCGGCTACCGTGTCCACGCGGCATCACTGCCGCAGGGGATCTCCATGGCCGCAACATCGCAACGGCTGGGCCTGCCCGCGTTGACCGCACTGGTGGTCGGCTCGATGGTCGGTGCTGGCATCTTCTCCTTGCCACAGAACGTCGCGCGCAGCGCCGGCCCGGCCGCCGCACTGATCGGCTGGGCGGTGAGTGGCGCCGGCATGCTGATGCTGGCCTTCGTGTTCCAGGCGCTGGCCAACCGCCGGCCGGACCTGGATACCGGCATCTACGCGTATGCGCGCGAGGGCTTCGGCAACTACATCGGTTTCTCTGCGGCGTGGGGCTACTGGGTCGCCTCCGTGCTTGGCAACGCCAGCTTCTTCGTGCTGATCTTCAGTGGCCTCGGCCACTTCATGCCGGTCTTCGGTGAAGGCAACACGACGGCCGCGGTCGCAGCGTCGTCCGTGCTGCTGTGGACCGTGCATCTGCTGGTGCTGCGTGGCCTGCGCACCGCGGCCATCGTCAATGGCCTGGTGACCGTGGCCAAACTGCTGCCGATCGCGCTGTTCCTGGTGCTCGCGGCAGGCGCATTCCGCCTCGATGTGTTCCGCGCGGATTTCCTCGGCACGCCTGCACTCGGCGACCTCGGCCAGCAGCTGCGCGGCATGATGCTGGTCACCGTGTGGGTGTTCATCGGCATCGAGGGCGCCAGCATCTACTCGCGGCGTGCCGCCCGCCGCGCCGACGTCGGCCGCGCCACGGTGATCGGCTTCCTCGGTGTCTGGCTGCTGCTGGTACTGGTCAGCCTGCTGTCGATGGGCGTGCTGTCGCAGGCTGAACTGGCCGGGCTGCCCAATCCCTCGATGGCCTACGTGCTGCGTGCCATCGTCGGCGAGTGGGGCGCCACGGTGATCATCATCGGTTCGATCATTTCCGTACTCGGTGCGCTGCTGGCCTGGGTACTGCTGTGTGCCGAAGTGCTGTATGCCGCAGCGGGCGACGGCACCATGCCGGCGTTCCTGGGTCGCGAGAACGCACGCGGCGTGCCCGCCAACGCGCTCTGGTTGAGCAACGGCCTGATCCAGCTGTTCCTGCTGCTGGTGCTGGTCAATGCGGGCAGCTACACCGGGCTGGTGCTGCTGGCCGCGTCGATGAGCCTGGTGCCGTATTTCCTGTCCACCGCGTTCGGCGTGCAGCTGGCCTGGCGCGGGCACGCCTACGCAGGCGAGCCTGGCGTGCGCTGGCGCGATTTCGGCGTCGCACTGCTGGCCAGTGCCTATGCGCTGTGGCTGGTGTATGCCGGTGGCCTCGACAACCTGCTGCTGTCGGTACTGCTGTACGTACCCGGCGTGGTGTTGTTCGCGCTGACCCGGCGCCAGCGCGGCGAGCGGGTGTTCACGCGTTGGGAGTGGGTGCTGTTCGCTGCGATTCTGCTGGTGGCGATCACCACGCTGGTGGCGTTCTCGAAGGGCCAGCTGACGCTGTAGAGCCGAGCATGCGCCCGGCTCTACAACGGGCGTTCCGGCAACATGCCGATGTCCTGCATCCAGCGCTCGGCCAGGTGGGGCCATGCGGCGACCGGTGCATCCTGCCTGCGCAGGCCGAACGCATGGCCGCCGCGTGCGAACAGGTGCATTTCCACCGGCACGCCGGCATCGATCAAGGCACGGTAGTAGGCCAGCGATTCGCGCACGTCATCGGTACGGTCGTCGGTGGCCTGCGCGATGAACGTTGGCGGCACCTTGTCATCCACGACGATGTCCTTGACCAGCGACAGCCCCTTGCCGTGCCCTGCCCACAGGTGCCCGGAATACATGACCATCGCGAAATCGGGCCGGCTCGGCTGTGCATCGGCCGCATCGATCGGCGTGTAGCTGCGCCGCGCATGCGTGCTCAGGCCAGCCACCACATGGCCACCCGCGGAAAAGCCGATCACGCCGATGCGTTTCGGGTCGATCTTCCAGCGCGCGGCCTGCGCACGCAGCATTCCCATTGCACGCTGTGCATCCTGCAGCGCCATCGGCACCGATGGGTTGTCGCGGCAGTTGCAGTCGCGGTCCCAGTTCGGTCCCGACGCCGGCACGCGATACTTGAGCAACGCACAGGTGATGCCCTGCGTGGTCAGCCATTGGCAGATCTCGCTGCCTTCCAGATCCATCGCAAGCACGCGGTAGCCACCGCCCGGCACCACCATCACTGCAGCGCCGTTGCCTGGCTCCCTCGGCGGAAACACGGTGAGGGTCGGCACCGCCACGTTCTGCAGCATCATCCAGCGTTCGCCACTGGCTTCGGAAATCGCCTCACTGAGCTGCTCGGGTCCCTTCAGTTTCGGCGGCACCGCCGCCTTGCCATCCGGCCACAACGGCAGCTCCGTGGCGCCCTGCGGCGGGTGCCAGGTGGGAGGTTCAGCTTTCGCCGAGGCGAACGGCAGCACCACAAGCAGCAGCGAGCCCAGCAACAGGAGTGCGCGCACGATCAACATCCTTGGTCGATGACGCTGCATTGTAGAGTCGAGCTTGCTCGACTGTCGTGGCCGATCAACAGAGCCGTCGAGCGAGCTCGACTCTACCCGGCGCAAAAAAAACCTGCATCTCGCGATGCAGGTTTTTCAAAGTGGCGCCCGAAGTTGGACTCGAACCAACGACCCCCTGATTAACAGTCAAGTGCTCTAACCGGCTGAGCTATTCGGGCAGACGACTAGTATAACCACTCTTCACGCGCGATGGTAGGGGTGATTGGCAATCATCGCCGCAGCACGGTACAGCTGCTCGGCCACCACCAGCCGCACCAGCATGTGCGGCAGCGTCAGTGGCCCGATCGACCACTTCTCATCGGCCAATGCCGAGACTTCAGGCGAATGCCCTTCCGGGCCGCCGATCAGGAAGGCCAGGTCCCTGCCCTGCCCACGCCAATGTTCCAGGCGCTGCGCCAGCTGTTCGGAACTGAGCTGGCGACCCGGCACGTCGAGCGCGACCACGTACGCATTCTTCGGCAATGCAGCGATCACCCGCTTGCCTTCGTCTTCGGTGGCGCGGCGCGGATCGCGGCCCTTGCCACGCAGGCCAGGCTCGATTTCCACCAGCTCGAACGGCAGCCAGTGCGACAGCCGCTTCTGGTACTCGGCGAACCCCTGCGCGACCCAGCTGGGTGCGCGTTCAC
>NZ_JAOEDV010000076.1:0-20399 GCF_029837545.1 Stenotrophomonas sp. GD04024
AACTCGCGGAACACCGGATCCACATCGCCGTGCCAGCGGCCATGGAACAGCGCCAGCTTGCGCTCGGCCGGGGTCAGCCCGGATTCAACGATTTCCTGCAGCACGTCCAGGAACTTGCTCTCGTCCTGGCCGTCGGCATTGCGAGCGCCGCGGCGCTTGAGTCCTTCCACCGAAATCTTCACCGCTTCGCGGGCCAGGTCACGCACGCTGCCAGCACGGAACGGCAGGTTCATCGCATGCTTCGGCACACCGTCGCGCAGCGCATGACGCTCGGCCAGGGTGAAGTCACGCACCAGGTCCCAGGCGGCATCCAGCGCGGTGTCGTCATACAGCAGGCCGACCCAGAACGCCGGCAGCGCACACAGGCGGCTCCACGGGCCACCATCGGCGCCGCGCATTTCCAGATACTTCTTCAGGCGCACTTCCGGGAACGCGGTGGTCATGTGGTCCGACCAGTCGCGCAGGGTCGGCAACGCGCCCGGCAATACCGGCAGCTTGCCCTGCATGAAGTCGCGGAAGCTCTGCCCGCTGGCGTCGTGGTAGATGCCATCGCGGCAGGAGAAATACATCGGCACGTCGAGCAGATAGTCGACATAGCGCTCGTAGCCGAAGCCGTCCTCGAACACGAAGTCGAGCATGCCGGTACGGTCGGCGTCGGTATCGGTCCAGATGTGCGAGCGGTAGCTCAGGTAGCCGTTCGGCTGGCCTTCGGTGAACGGCGAATCGGCGAACAGCGCGGTGGCGATCGGCTGCAGCGCCAACGACACGCGGAACTTCTTCACCATGTCCGCTTCGGTGGCGTAGTCCAGGTTCACCTGCACGGTGCAGGTGCGGGTCATCATGTCCAGGCCCAGCGAGCCGACCTTGGGCATGTACGAACGCATGATCTTGTAGCGGCCCTTCGGCATCCACGGCATTTCATCGCGCTTCCACTTCGGCTGGAAGCCCATGCCGAGGAAGCCCAGCTGCAGTTCGCCGGCCACCTGCGCCACTTCGTTCAGATGGGTGCCGGTTTCCACGCAGGTCTGGTGGATGGTCTCCAGCGCCGCGCCGGACAGTTCCAGCTGGCCGGCCGGTTCCAGCGTCACCGAGGCACCATCGCGCAGCAGGGCAATGGTGTTGCCGTTTTCCTGCACCGGCTCCCAGCCGAAGCGGACCAGGCCGTTGAGCAGCGCTTCGATGCCGCGCTCGCCGTCGAAGGTCGGCGGGCGCAGGTCATCCAGGCGGAACCCGAACTTCTCGTGTTCGGTGCCGATGCGCCACTGCGTGCGGGGCTTCTCGCCGGAGGCGATCACCTCCACCAGCTGCGAGCGGTCGGTAATGGGTGTATCGGCGACGTGGCTGGGGCTCGACAAGGGGAAGGCTCGCTGGACTGTGGCGGGGGATGTGGGGCTGGAGGCCTTCCATCGCAAGGGCGCACTATAGCGTGGCACTCCGCCGCGTCATGCGACGGTGACGGGTTTCAGCATCCTACCGACGCCCTCTTGACCCTCGTACACTCACGGCCATGAGTCGCCATTCACGACACCCCGAACTGCACCGCTCCGAGCGTGTCGGCTGGTTGCGTGCCGCTGTGCTGGGGGCCAACGACGGCATTGTCTCGGTGGCCGGGCTGGTGGTCGGCGTGGCCGCCAGCGGCGCCTCGGCCAGCACCCTGCTGGCGACGGGCGTGGCCGGCACCGTGGCCGGCGCGATGTCGATGGCCGCCGGCGAGTATGTCTCGGTACAGACCCAGGCCGATACCGAAGCGGCCGACCTGGCGGCGGAAAAACGCGAACTGCACGAAGACCCACACAGTGAACTGGAAGAGCTGAGCGCAATCTACCGCCACCGCGGCCTGGACCCGGTGCTGGCGCGGCAGGTCGCCGAGCAGCTCACCGCCCACGACGCGCTGGGCGCCCACGCCCGCGACGAACTGGGCATTACCGACACCCTGCGTGCCCGCCCACTGCAGGCCGCGCTGGCGTCGGCCGGGGCGTTCACCTGCGGCGCCGCGCTGCCGGTGCTGACCGCCCTGCTCGCGCCGGTCGACAAGGTTGCGATGATCACCACCGCCAGCACCCTGCTCGGCCTGTGCCTGACCGGCGCGATGGCGGCGCAGGCCGGTGGCGCACCGCCCTTGCGTGGCGCGATCCGGGTGATGTTCTGGGGCGCGTTGGCGATGGCCGCCGCCGCCGCTGTCGGCCGCCTGCTGGGCACGCACGTGTCATGACCGCCATGCTACCCGCCGCCACCGCCCTGCTGGCCGAGATGACCGGCCTGGCCGGCTGCGAACGCGCCGAAGGCTATGCCTGCATCACCGCACGCCGCGAGCATGGCGCCAGCTCGGTGGAGATTCCACAACCGCAGTTCGCGATCCTGCTGGAAGGCCGCAAGCAGGTGCGCACCGTACACCAGTCGCTGGAATTCTTCCCCGGCGACATCCTGCTGTTGACCCAGCGCTGCCGCATCGACGTGGTCAACAGCCCCGATCCGGACAGCGGACGCTACCTCAGTGCGATCGTGCCGCTGTGTGCCGAAGTGCTGGCGGCAGCGCGCACGCTGTGGAACGAGGAACTGCCCAGTGCGGGCCCGGCGATGGCGCGGTTGCCGTTGATCGAACATGGCGCCGTGCTGCGCCAGTGGCGGCAATCACTGCAGGATGGCCGTTACAGCGACGCACGCCTGGCCCTGGCCTCGCTGGTGCTGACCCTGTGCCGGCAGGGCCATGGCAACCTGCTGCTGCCGCAGGCACCGAGCCTGGGCGAACAGATCCGCGACCGCATTGCCGCCGAACCGGCACGCGACTGGCAATCACGGGATGTGGAAGAACAGTTCGCGCTGAGCGGCGCAACCCTGCGTCGCCGCCTTGCCGCCGAGCGCACCAGCCTGCGCCAGCTGCTGACGGAGGCGCGCCTGGCGCATGGCATGCAGCTGCTCTACACCACCGACCTGCCGCTGAAGACCGTCGCCGCACGCGCGGGTTACCGGTCTGCGGCCAGTTTCAGCAAGCGCTTCGCCGAACAGTACGGACTGGCTCCCACAGACATTTAGGGGGGGGTCGGCAGGGCTGCGCCCTGCACCTGCCGAAGCGTTGAAGCAACAGCCGAAGCAACGGCAACAGCCATGCATTCCGTGGGATGGCGGGGCGGTGCCGGAGTGCGGGGACGCCGTGAACCCATCCCTGGGGGCTTGGCAGCCGCATCCATGCGGCTGACACCCCGCACTCCGACACCGCCCCACCTCTGACAGATTCCGTGTGCTGTTGGTAGGTGTCGACCTTGGTCGACACATCTGTCAGATATCGATAATCAAATTTGGTTCAGATCTACCGTGTCGACCAAGGTCGACACCCACCAGAGCAGAACGCCGTCCCGACAGCTCGCAGAAAACTGTCGAAGGCGGGATGGGTCCGGTTGCGAGGGCGTGAGCGCCATGGATAGCGCGACCGAGCCTACATGGACGTATTTACGGCGTCCCCCGCAACCGGACCCACCCCGCCATCCCACAGGAAGCCCACCGTTGCTTCGGCTGTTGCTGTTGCTGTTGCTGTTGCCTGCAGCGGGTGCAGGGCGCAGCCCTGCAGGCAACACCCCTCCCTGAGCATTCCGCGCACTGCTTTGAGCGCCGCGCACACGCTGGCCACGGCACGCTGTCCGGCAACGGAACCGCCCGTCATCCACCGAGAACCGCCATGACCCTGCATCACCTGCCCCTGCGTAGCGCCCTGCTGCTGGCCCTGTCCGCCCTGCCGCTGGCCGCGCTGGCCGAAGCCAGCTCGCCCGCTCCCACCCGGCAGGTGCCCGGCGTCTACCACCAACGCGTCGGTACCCTGCAGGTCACCGCCCTGTTCGACGGCGTGGTCGCACTCGGCCGGCAGGAAGTGGTGGACGTACCGCCGACGCTGGTCAGCCGCCTGTTGGAAGGCCGCTACGTACCGGAAGACACGAAGGGGCTGCAGACCGCGATCAACGCCTTCCTGGTGCGCCAGGGCAACCACCTGACCCTGGTCGATACCGGCACCGCGCAGTGCTTCGGCCCCGGCCTGGGCCAGGTGCTGGGCAACCTGCGCGCCTCCGGCGTGGACCCGGCCGAGGTGGACGAGGTGCTGCTGACCCATGCCCATCCGGACCACCTGTGCGGCGTACTCGACGCGCAGGGCAAGCCGGCCTACCCGAATGCCACCGTGTGGCTGTCCAGGGCCGATGCCGATTACTGGCTCAATCCGGCCAGCGAGGCCACGGCGCCGAAGGGCGTGCGCTTCGCCTTCCCACTGGCGCGCACTGCAGTAGCGCCGTACCAGGCCAGCGGCCACCTGCGCACCTTCAGCCCCGGCGATGCCCTGCCCGGTGGCGCGGTGGCGATGGATACCCACGGCCACACGCCGGGCCACGTCTCCTACCGGTTCGACAGCCAGGGCCAGTCACTGCTGGTGTGGGGCGATGTGCTGCACTTCCACGCGGTGCAGTTCGCAAACCCGGAGGCCGCGTTCGAGGCCGATTCGGACCGCAAGGCGGCCACGGCCAGCCGTCGCGGCCTGCTGCAGCAGGCCACCGCCAACGGTTGGTGGGTGGCCGGTGCGCACCTGCCGTTCCCGGGCCTGGGCCATGTGCGCAGCGAAGGCCAAGCCTATGCGTGGGTGCCGGCGGAGTATTCGCCGTTGTGAGGGTGTGCCACAGGACAGGGCGATGTTGCCGGCCAGCGGCCGGCACTACCAGGAAACAGGTCGGTAGCGCCCGGCTGCCAGCCGGGCGACGGGGTCTCGCTTATTCCAGCCCCAGCCAGCCGCCGATCACGGCGCGGGCCTCGTCCACGCCGGTACGGTCCTCGCCGGAGAACACCTGCACGCTGACGCTGTCGCCGTAGGCCGAGTGCAGCTCCTTGCGCACCTTCTGCAGGGTCTGCATCTGCTGGCTGCGGCTGAGCTTGTCGGCCTTGGTCAACAGTGCGTGCGCCGGCATGCCGCGCTGCACCGCGTAGGACAGCATCTGCCGGTCGTAATCCTTCAGCGGGTGGCGGATATCCATCACCACCACCAGGCCCTTCAGGGCTTCGCGGGTGCGGAAGTACCGGTCGATGAAGGCCTGCCAGTGCGCCTGCAGGTCCAGCGGCACCTTGGCGTAGCCGTAACCGGGCAGGTCGACCAGGTGGGCGTCCGGGGTGATCTGGAAGAACACCAGCTGCTGGGTGCGGCCGGGGGTCTTTGACACGCGGGCCAGGGCGTTCTGGCGGGTCAGCGCGTTGAGGGCGCTGGACTTGCCGGCGTTGGAGCGGCCGGCGAAGGCCACTTCGGCGCCCTCATCGGGCGGCAGCTGCCGCACGTTGTGGGCCGAGAGGTGGTAACGGGCGCGTTCGATGAGCAATGACATGCGCCTAGGATCGCATGTTGCGGCGCCGCGCGCCCGTGCCGGCGGCCGTTGCGGGCATTTTGCTGCACTGCTGCGTTGACCGTGCGCGGAAACGCCGTTGATAATCCGGGCGATGCCGGCGGCCACCGCCCGGCCCGGTCCATACGGAGCTTTAGCATGCGCCACGCTCGCGTTCTTGCCGTATCCGCCCTTGCCACTGCCGTAGTCGTTGCCGCCGCTGCGTTCGCGCAGACCACGTTGACCCCGCTGCCCGACAACGGGCCGATCAACACCGCCTCGCTGGAGGTGGATTTCAGCAAGACCCACTGGGGCGATGCCAAGGCTGGCCAGACCAAGGCCTCGGCCTGCGCGGCCTGCCACGGCGCCGACGGCAACGCCACGGTGGAGATGTACCCGTCCATCGCCGGCCAGAGCGAACGCTACGTGGCCCAGCAGATGGCCCTGATTGCCAACGGCCAGCGCAGTTCCGGCGCGGCGGTGGCGATGGTGCCGTTCGTGCAGAACCTTACGCCGCAGGACATGCGCGACATCGGCGCCTACTTCGCCACCCAGAAGGCCACGGCCGGCATCGCCGACGACACCGCGGTCACCGACGGCCCTTACAAGGGCATGAAGTTCTACGAGATCGGCCAGCAGCTGTACCGCGGTGGCGACGCCAAGCGCGGCCTGCCGGCCTGCATGGCCTGCCACGGCCCCAGCGGCGCGGGCAATCCGGGGCCCGCCTATCCGCATCTCGGTGGCCAGCACGCCAGTTATGTCGCGCGACGCCTGCAGGAGTACCAGGCCGGGCAGACCCATGAGACCGACAAGACCCATTTCCAGATCATGGCCACGGTCGCGCAGAAGCTGAGCGAACAGGAGGTGCAGGCGCTGTCGAGCTACCTGCAGGGCCTGCACAACAAGGCCGACGACCTGGCCGCTGCGGCCACGCCAACGCAACCGGCTGCCGCCCCCTGACCACCACTGGTCGGCCCGGGCCGCCACCGCGGCCCCTGCCTGCGGTATGTTTCCTTCACGCCGGCGACCGCGCCGGCGTTGCTTTTTTCAACGGAGATGCGTGTCGATGAGGTTGATTCCCCGCCTGCTGTTGTCCCTGCTGGTCCTGCTGCCGCTGGCCGCCAGTGCCGCCACCCCTGCCAACGCACCGCTGGTGGAAGGCAAAGACTACGAGCGCATCGCCCAGCCGGGCCCGTTCCAGCCGCTGGCCGGGAAGATCGAAGTGGTCGAGGTCTTCGGCTACACCTGCCCGCACTGCGCCCATTTCGAGCCGCAGCTGGAGGCCTGGGCCGCCAAGTTGCCGGCCGACGTGCGCTTCACCCCGGTGCCGGCCGCCTTCGGCGGCGCCTGGGATGCCTGGGCCCTGGCCTACTACGCCGCTGACGAAGTGGGCGTGGCCAAGCGCAGCCATGCCGCCGTGTTCAAGGCACTGCACCAGGACGGCGCGCTGCCGATGCAGAACATCTCGGCCGATGAGCTCGCCAACTTCTACAAAGCCTACGGCGTGGCCCCGGACCGTTACCTGCAGGCGCTGCGGGGCGATGCCGTGCAGAAGAAGGTCGATGCCGCCCGCGCGTTCGCCCAGCGCACCAAGGTGCCGGGCACCCCGGCCATCATCATCAACGGCCAGTACCTGGTGCGTGGCAACAGCTTCGACGACCAGCTGCGCATCGCCTCGGCACTGATCGCCCAGGCCCGCGCGGCCCGCGGCCGCTGAACCAACACCCACCATCGACACGGCGCTGTCGCCGCCGCGTGTCATCATTTCCCTCTGGCCGGTGCCTGACGCCGGCCCCACCATTCCAGATGCTGGAGACGTTTCCATGAAGACCCGTTTCGCCGCCCTCGCCCTCGCAGCGCTGCTGCCGATCCTGGCCGCCTGCAAGGCCGACGACGGCAGCACCAACACCACCGCGGCTCCGGCCGAACCGGCAGCGGCCCCGGCCAGCAACGAGCCGGCCGCTCCGGCGGCGGGCGCCGAAGGCGCTGCCCCGGCCGCTGCCGAAGGCGACAAGGCTGCAGCCGAAGCCGCTCCGGCGGCCGCTCCGGCCCCGACCACCGCCGCGCTGACCGGCCCGGCCCCGGTGGAAGGCGCCGATTACCAGGTCATCCCGAACGGCCAGCCGTTCCAGCCGGCCGCCGGCAAGATCGAAGTGACCGAGATCTTCGGCTACGTCTGCCCGGCCTGTGCCGCGTTCCAGCCGCTGGTCGGCCCGTGGAAGGCCGGTCTGCCGAGCGACGTGAACTTCGTCTACGTGCCGGCCATGTTCGGCGGCACCTGGGATGACTACGCCCGTGCCTTCTACGCCGCGCAGACGCTGGGCGTGCAGGAGAAGACCCACGAAGCGCTGTACGCCGCCATCCACTCGCAGAAGACCCTGAAGGGCGAGCGCGGCCGTGACTCGGTGGACGACATCGCCAAGTTCTACGGCGCCTATGGCGTGGATCCGAAGCAGTTCGCCGCCACCATGGGCAGCTTCGCGGTGAACGCCAAGACCAACTCGGCCAAGCAGTTCGCCCAGCGCAGCCAGATCAGCGGCACGCCGTCGATCATCGTCAATGGCAAGTACCTGGTGAAGGGCAAGAGCTTCCCGGACATGCTGCGCATTGCCGACCACCTGATCGCCCGCGAACGCGGTGCGGCCCAGGCTCACTGATCCAAGAGACGTTTTCCCCGGCCGTGAATTCCCCCCGTACACGGACCCTGCGCTTGCTGACGGCCAACATCCAGGCCGGCTCAAGTACCCGCCGCTACAGCGACTATGTGACCCGCAGCTGGTCACATGCGCTGCCGGCGGGTCGCAAGCGCAGCAGCCTTGACGCGATTGCCACCTTGGCGCGCGAACATGACATCGTCGGCCTGCAGGAGGCCGACCCGGGCAGCCTGCGCTCGGGCTTCACCAACCAGACCCATTACCTGGCCCAGCGCGCCGGCTTCAATTACTGGAGCCACCAGCCGAACCGGCGCATGGGCGGGGTCGCCTCCAGCGCCAACGGGTTGCTGAGCAAGCTGGAACCGGTGGAAGTGCAGGACCACGCCCTGCCCGGCCGCATCGGCGGGCGCGGCGTGCTGCTGGCCAAGTTCGGCGACGGTACCGACGGTCTCGCCGTGGCGGTGGCGCATCTGTCACTCGGCGCGGGCTCGCGGATGTCGCAGCTGGGCTTCATCGCCGAGCTGCTGTCCGACCATCCCAACGCGGTGCTGATGGGCGATTTCAACTGCCTGGCCGAACGGCCGGAAATGCAGGTGCTCTACCAGAAGACCCGGCTGCAGCCGCCCGGCTGCATCGTGCCGACCTTCCCCAGTTGGCGCCCCGACCGCGCCATCGACCACATCCTGGTCAGCAGCGGGCTGCAGACCCGCACCGTGGAAGCCGTACCGGCCGCGTTCTCCGATCACCTCGCCCTGGCGATGGCGATCGACGTCCCGGCCGACGCCCTGCGCTGACCACTCCTGGTGGGTGCCAACCTTGGTTGGCATGCTCTCCGCCGGGCACGGCCCGGCACTACCCGGCCTGCGCCACCGGCACCTTCAACCTTCGCGCGGTCATCGTGCTGCCCACCGAGGCCAGCACGGTGCAGCCGATCGCCAGCCACTGCAGCCCGTGCAGGTGCTCATGCAGCAGCAGCATCGCCCACAGCGCGGCCACCGCCGGTTCCATGCTGATCAGGATGCCGAAGGTCTCCTTGGGCAGGCGCTTGAGCGCCATCATTTCCAGCGACATCGGGATCGCACTGGATACCAGCGCCACCAGCAGCCCCGCCGCCAGGATCTTCGGATCGAGCAGCGCCGCACCGGCATGCACCACCCCCACCGGCACCACCACCAGCGACGCCGCCAGCAGGCCCAGCGACACCGAATGCCCGGCGTGCAGGTGGCCGGCGCGCTTGCCGAACACGATGTACAGGCCCCAGCACGCCGCCGCCCCCATCGCGTACAGCACACCGGCCGGGTCCAGCGCCGGGCCGCCCCCCAACGGCAGCAGCAGCAACAACCCCACCACCGCGCAACCTACCCAGACGAAGTCGATCGGTCGTCGTGATGACAGCATCGCCACCGTCAACGGCCCGGTGAATTCAATGGCCACCGCGATGCCGAAGGGAATCGTGCGCAGGGCCATGTAGAACAGCAGGTTCATCAGGCCCAGGGTGAGCCCGTAGCGCAGGATGGTGATCGCATCCACGCGGCTGGTTTTCCAGCGCCACGGCCGCCAGAACAGCAGCAGCAACAGCGCCGAGAAGCCCACGCGCAGCGCGCTGGTGCCCTGCGCGCCGATCAGCGGAAACAGGTGTTTTGCGTAGGAGGTGCCGATGGCCAGCGAGGTGACCGAGCCCAGCACCGCCAGCGCCGGCAACATCGGCGCGAATCGTGAGGTCTGCATGGGCAAAGTCTATTGCGCCCACGCCGAGCACTTGGCTCAATTGACAGCCCGTTCGTGCAATTTCTGCTCGCCATGGCCATCGCCCCCGTGCTCGACAGTTTCGACCGCGCCATCCTCGACCTGCTGCAGCGGGACAACACCCTGCCGCAGCGCGAAATCGCCGAGGCCGTGCACCTGTCCACCCCGGCCGTGCAACGCCGGATCAAGCGCCTGCAGGACAGCGGCGTGATCGCGGCCAATGTGGCGGTGGTCGCTGCAGCCAAGGTCGGGCGACCGCTGACCATCATCGTCGAGGTGCGCGTGGTCAGCGAGCAGCGCGAGCGCGTGGCGCCGTTCAAGCGCCGCGTGCAGGACGACCCTGCCGTGCAGCAGTGCTACTCGATCACCGGCGACGGCGACTTCCTGCTGCTGCTTTCAGCGGCGTCGATGGAAGAATACGAGGCGATCACCGAGCGCCTGTTCGGCGGTGATGACAACATCGAGCGCTTCCGGACCTCGGTGGCACTGGGGACGTTGAAACGCAGTTTCGAAGTGCCGCTGCTACCGCCCCTGTAGAGTCGAGCTTGCTCGACTGCCCTTTGACGACTCCCCTTTGACCGCAAAGAAACAGCCGTCGAGCGTGGCTCGACGCTGCAGTCCGAAGCCATGAGCACAACCACCTCCCCTGCCCATCGCCTGCGCCGCTGGCTGCTGCGCGGCCTGTTCCTGGCCATTGCCATCGTTGCAGCCCTGGCGCTGTGGAACAGCCCGTGGGCGGCCGCCCCGAAAATGTTGTGGACACTCTCGCGGATGCCCGCCGCCACCGCGTTGCCGGTGCCGGTGGAGGGCGTGCGCCCAAGGCAGATCGCCGACACCTTCGGCGCGCCGCGCGGTCGTGATCGCACGCACGCGGGTATCGACATCTTCGCCAGGCGCGGTACGCCGGTGCGCAGCGCCACCGTCGGGGTCATCGCCGATGTCCGCGAGGGCGGGCTCGGTGGCCGCCAGGTGTGGGTGATCGGGCCCGCGCGCGAGCGCTACTACTACGCGCACCTGGAGGACTGGGCCGATGGCCTGGCGCGCGGCCAGGTGGTCCGGCCCGGCGACCTGCTCGGCCACGTGGGCGACAGCGGCAACGCCAAGGGCACGCCGCCGCACCTGCACTGGGGCATCTACGGCGCCGAAGGCGCGCGCGACCCGCTGCCGCTGCTGCGCTGACCCCTTGGCCGACCAGGCTCGACGCCACGCCCGGCCAGACCCATCATCAAGCGCAGTGACAGGGAAAGCACACCGATGACCCGCCTTCGCACCACCGCGCCGTTGGTCGCCCTTGTGCTGCTGGCCACCGGCTGCAGCACCCTGCAGGCACGCCACGACCCGTTGTGTGCGCATCTTCTTGCCTTCGCCAACAGCGCCTCGCTCGGCACCCAGCCGGCGATTGAACTGGTCAGCGACTGGAGCAGCTTCAGCAAGCACTGCACGCATGGCGGCACCCCTGCGGGCAGGCAGTTCTGCGATTGGCTGCTGCCCAATACGTCCACCGAATTCGCGACGATCAACATCCAGCGCACCCTGGCCTGCCTGGCCCCCGGGACGAACTACGCCGGCTCGGAACGGCTGTTTCCGGAATACGTGACCGGGAAGGTGCAGTCCCTGGATGTGCGCGGACTCGAGGCGGACGTAGTGATCACCGTCGAATACGCCGTCGGCATCGAGGGGGAACGGCCGCGCATGAGGGTCCAGGCCGAACGCCTGCCGCCGCAGGACTAGATCGGCCGCCACAGCATGCGCACCGCCCTCGCCCATTTGTAAACGAAAACAATTCCTATTACGCTATTTGCGTTTTGCGGACGGCCAGGACGGTTCGTCCGTGCTCGCATTGCCCAGCCACCGCCCTGAACGCAGGGTTCCGCCAGCGGCGTGAGATCCCCACCAGCCGCGGCGCCAGACCATCCGGGAAGCCGGTCGGACGCACGCACGTGCCCGTCCAGGAACCCCAATGATCCGTTCGACCTCCCCCGTTCTGCCCCATCGCCTGTCCGCGGCGGTGCTGTCCGCCCTCAGCCTGGCCATCGCCCCGGCCGCCTTTGCCGACACCGCCGCCGACCCGACCACCCTCGACAAGGTCGTGGTCAAGGGTGAGCGTGCCGAAGGCTATTCGGTGCGCCGTACCTCCGCCGGTACCCGTTTCGACCTGGCACCGCGCGAGATCCCGCAGTCGATCAGCATCATCAGCCACCAGCGCATCGAAGACCAGAAGCTGGACGACATCATCGACGTGCTGGCCAACACCACCGGCGTGACCAGCACCCAGTCCGACAGCGAGCGCACCGAGTTCTACGCGCGTGGGTTCTACATCGATGCCTACCAGTTCGATGGCCTGCCGACGCAGATGGTGCAGAACTGGAGCTACGGTGATTCCGGCCTCGATCTGGCCCTGTACGACCGCGTGGAAGTGGTGCGCGGTGCCACCGGCCTGCTCAGTGGTGCCGGCAATCCGTCGGCATCGGTGAACCTGATCCGCAAGCATGCCGACAGCGCCGAACTGACCGGCAGCGTCTCGGTGAACGTGGGCAGCTGGGGCCGCACCCGCACCACCGTGGACGTGGGCAGCGCGCTCAATGCCAGCGGTACCGTGCGTGGCCGCGTCATCGGCAGCTACCTGGATACCGACGGCCAGATGGACCGCTACAACCAGCGCAAGACGCTGGGCTACGCGGTCATCGATGCCGACCTGACCCCGGACACCCAGCTGAGCGTGGGCTACGACTACCAGCAGAAGCGCGCCAATGGCGCCACCTGGGGCGGCTTCCCGATGCTGTACTCGGACGGCAGCCGCACGCCGTATGACGAGTCCTTCAATGCCAGCCCGGACTGGACCTACTGGGACACCACCAGCAAGCGTGCCTTCGCCACGCTGCAGCATGCCTTCAGCAACGGCTGGAAGTTCAAGATCGGCGCCACCCACGACGAGACCAAGGCCGACGACAAGCTGTTCTATCCGGCCTACAACAACTGGGTCACCGGGGCCTCCAACTTCAACAAGACCACCGGTGCTGGCATCTCGCCGTCGGCCGGCTTCTACAACACCGAGCGCAAGGTCAACGCCGTCGATGGCTACGTGGATGGTCCGTTCCGCCTGTTCGGCCGCGAACACCAGTTCATGGCCGGCCTGAGCTACAACAAGCGTGAGTACGCCAACTACGGCGACTACCAGGTGGGCGGCGCCTACCTGCCGTGGGATCCGTTTGCCAGCTACTTCAACTGGACCGGCAACATCAGCCAGCCCAACTGGAACCCGCTGGCGCTGGCCAGCCGCGGCACCATCACCCAGAAGGCCGGCTACCTCGCCACCCGCCTGACGCTGGCCGATCCGCTGAAGCTGATCCTCGGTGCGCGCTACACCGACTGGAAGAGCGAAGGCGAGAACGATGACCGCGAACACAAGGTGACCACGCCCTACGCCGGCCTGGTGTACGACATCAACGACACCTGGTCTGCCTACACCAGCTATACCGAAATCTTCCAGCCACAGACCGCGCGCGACCGCAACGATCGCTACCTCGATCCGGTGGATGGCAAGAGCTACGAAGTGGGCGTCAAGGCCGCCTGGTTCGACAATCGCCTGAATGCCTCGCTGGCGGTCTTCCGCATCGAGCAGGACAACGTCGCCCAGGCCACCAATGAACCGATCATCGGCCGGCCCGGCGAACTCGCTTCGATTGCCGCGCGGGGCACCGTCAGCCGCGGCTTCGAGTTCGAAGTGAACGGCGAGCTGGCACCGGGCTGGAATGCCACCTTCGGCGCATCGCGCTACGTGGCCAAGGACATCAACGGCAGCGACATCAACACCAACCTGCCGCAGACCGCGTTGAAGCTGTTCACCAGCTACACCCCGCAGTCGCTGCAGGAACTGACCGTCGGCGGCGGCGCCAACTGGCAGAACCGCATCTACTACACGGTGCCGGCCTATGGCCGCATCGAGCAGAGCGGCTATGCGCTGGTCAGCGCCTTCGTGCGCTACCGCATCTCGCCGGAGTTCAGCGTGCAGGCCAACCTCAACAACCTGCTGGACAAGAAATACCTGTCGCAGATCAATGGTTACGGTGCCTTCGGTGATGGCCGCAACGGCTCGCTGACCTTTACCTGGTCGTTCTGATGCAAACGGCGCCGGGGCAACCCGGCGCCGTGCATTCCGTAGCGTCGAGCGCCGCGCCGGGAGGTTCCCGGCGCGGCATCCAGCTGTCAGAAGCGCAGGTCCGCGCGCAGGTACCAGTAGCGACCACGCGGGATGTCGTAGGTCGAGGCGTCGTAGCCGTTCAACGAACACGACAGGCAGATCGGCGGATCCTTGTCGAACACGTTGTTCAGGCCAGCGGTCAGCTGCAGCCCCTTCATCCAGTCGATCTTGTAGCCCACCTGCATGTCGTGGAAGGTGGTGGCCGACAGCGTGTTGGTGCCGGCCGCCTGGTTGCTGCACACCGGGAACACCGCAGCATCGCCGCAGTTCTCGGTCAGCTCGGAGATGTGGCGCACCGTCCAGTTGGCGCTCCAGCGGTCCATCGTCCAGCCGATGCTGGCGTTGCTGGTCCACTCCGGAATCGAACTGTCGGCCACTTCCACGCCGGGCTTCTGCGGCTGCTTCTGCCCGGCCGCACCGGTGGCCTCGTAACGGCCGACGAAGGTGTTCTTCCAGGCCAGCTTGAACTGGCCGATGGAGGTCTGCGGCAACGTCCAGAACAGGTCCACG
This sequence comes from Stenotrophomonas sp. GD04024, assembly GCF_029837545.1. Lineage (NCBI taxonomy): Bacteria > Pseudomonadati > Pseudomonadota > Gammaproteobacteria > Lysobacterales > Lysobacteraceae > Stenotrophomonas > Stenotrophomonas sp. GD04024. Next base: position 14,457 of record NZ_JAOEDV010000076.1, read on the forward strand.
TCCCAGCCATCGGTCTTGATCGAACCCAGGTTGGTCAGGCGGTTGTTGAAGCTGCTGACCGCACCGGTGCTGGCACGGGTGATGCCATTGCAGTAGATCGGGTCCAGCGTATCCACGCACAGGTCCAGCTGGGTCTGCGCATTGATCGCCTGGATCGCGCCGTCGATGGCATGGCGGTAGAAGGTCACCTCCACATCGAAGCGCTCCGACCACGACGCGTTGTTGCCGAACCACGGGCTCCACACGAAGCCGGCGCTGAAGCTGCGCGAGCGTTCCGGATCCAGCTCACGATTGCCGCCGGTGGTCACCGAGATCTGCGAGTTGGCCTGCTGGAAGCCCGCCGGTACGCCCAGCGCGGCACAGTTGGCCGCACTGCCACGCGGCGGCGTGCCACCCAGGCCCACCGAGCACGGATCGAACAGCTGCAGGTCGGCACGCGCCGCCGAGCCGTACAGTTCGCCGATCGACGGCGCACGGAAGCCCTCGGCATAGGTCGTGCGCAGCACGAAGTCGTCGGTCACCTGCCAGCGCAGGCCGTACTTGGGCGTGAACTCGCCACCGAAGGTGGAGTAATCCGAGTAGCGCCCGGCCAGGCTCAGGTCCAGCTTCTTGCCGAACGACGAGTCGGCGAAGATCGGCACGCTCAGCTCCAGGTAGGCCTCGTTGACGTCATAGGAGCCGGAGGTCGGCTGCGACGGTACGCCGTTGTAGTGGCCGATCACCGTCAACGGATCGGGCTGGTAGGACCCCTTGTACCTGCGATGCTCGACGCCGGTGGCGAAGGACACCGGGCCGGCCGGCAGCGAGAACAGCTCGCTGGACAGGTTGGCGGTGAACAGGCTCAGCTCATTCTGGCTGCGGTCGCGCACCACCGGCTGGATCCACTTCAGCATGTCCGGGGTGATCGAGCCGACGCCGCCGAAGATGTTCAGCGGCACGCAGCCCGGGGTCGCGGCGCACACCGCCGGATCGCCCAGTGCCATGTTCACCTTGTAGATGTCATAGCTGCCGTAGTTGGTCTGTTCGGCCTTGTTCTTGCTGTACATGCCGTTGACATCCCAGTACCAGCTGCGGTCGGCGGCATGGAAGTCGCCGACCAGGCCGGTGGCGAAATAGGTGGTGTCCACCTTCTGCTTGAACACGCGCGCACCGCCTTCCACCGGGCGGCGGCCGATCAGGCTCATGTTGTCGCCGGACACCAGGTCGAAGCCGAACGGGTTGTACGGGTTCAGGCGCGAGACCACGATGTTGTCGGCCAGCGGATTGCCGGTGGCACCGTCGGGTCCGAAGAACAGCGGCTCCGGGCCGGCCTGGTTGGTCGACTCGCGGCGGTTGCCCAGTGCCTTGACGTACCACTGCACGTTGTCGGTGATGTCGAAGCGGAACTGGCCGAACAGGCCTTTGCGCTCCGACGGCGTCAGCACCATGTTGTATTCGGCGAAGTTGAAGCGGTCGGCGCTGGTGAAGCAATGGTAGTCATCGGTGCGGTTGCAGCCGGCGCTGCCGTCGTAACGCGGATTGCTCACACCGGTATTGGGCACGATGTTCTGCGAGGCGCCGGTGTTCGGATCGACGAAGGCGAAGCGGCCCTGCGGAATGCCGCCACTGCCGAACGCCAGGCCGGTGCCCGGAATCGGGAAGCGCGACTGCTCGCGATCCTTGGCGAACACCGGGTCCTGCTTGGTCCAGCTGGCGCCCAGGAACAGGCTGAAGCGATCGCCGCTCTTGCCCCAGGCCAGGTCAACGCCCTTCTGCGTGCCGTCGCCCTTGCTGTATTCGCCGTAGTTCAGCGTGACCTGGCCGCCATCGAAATCGCGGCGGGTGATGATGTTGACCACACCGGCAATGGCGTCGGAGCCGTACAGCGATGACGCACCGTCCTCCAGCACTTCGATGCGTTCGACGATGGCCAGCGGAATGGTGTTGAGGTCGGTGGCCGAGCCCACGCCCGACGCAGACGATTCATTGACCCAGCGGATGCCATCGACCAGCACCAGCACGCGCTTGGCGCCCAGGTGGCGGAGATCGACCTGCGCCGAACCGGCGCCCACGCCACTGCCATCGGGCGGGAAGCCGAAATTGCCGGACGAATTGAACTTGGCGTTGAGCGCCGAACCGGACCCGGTGAGCTGCTGCAGCACCTCGCCGATTGAGGTCAGGCCGGTGCGCTCGATATCACCGCGGGTCAGGGTCTGGATCGGCACCTGGCCTTCGACTTCAGCGCGCTTGATGCGGGTACCGGTGACTTCCACCGCATCGAGGTTGGTGGTGGATTGTGCAGCGGCACCCAGGGGTGCCAGGGCCGTCACGCACAGCGCGACGGCAACCGCCAACGGGCGGTGATGCAGGTGAATCATTCGCTCTCTCTCCAAAGGAATGTCGGGACATGGACTGCCGCACTCCCCCTGCATGGCGGCAGCGTCTCCTTTGTAAACAAGCGGTAAAAATCACGGCGTGATGATCGACACTCTTTCACGCGGAATTGACGCAATTGACGGCCGATTACGTCAAATGACGACAGATTAAGACCGGACGGTACTGTTCGCCGTGCGCAGCACAGATGCCAGCTGCGACAGCGTGCGCCGAGATCAACCGCCTTCCATCAAGCCGTCTTGCCAATGCCGCCATGGGCGGCCGAGTGCGTCCACGCGCAGGCCGTGCTGGCTGACAGCCAGCAGCACACGCGCCATGTCCTGGTAATCGGTGTCGTCGGCGGTCGACAGGCGCACCGCCGGGCGACGCGGCAGTGGCAGCTGCTGCACCTGCGCCAGTAGCTGCTGCAGCGCCGGCATATCCAGCGGTTGTCCCTTCAGGAACATGCCCCCTGCGGCATCGATGTGCAGATCGATCGATTCCGGTGATGATTGGTACGGCCAGGGCGGGCACCAGGTGCGCTGCTGCAATGGCAGGACGCCGATGGCCTGCGCCGCCGGAAGCGTGGTGATCACCAACACCAGCAGCACCAGCAATACATCCACCAGCGGCGCCAGATTGAGCGTGGCCATCAGTGGGGTCGCGTGCTGTGTCCCGTATCGCATACCGCGCTCCGTCGCAGGAAGGGCGGCCTGCCGATGGCCGGCCGCCCGTTGACGAACTCACCGCACGAAGGCGATGCGCTCCATGCCGGTAGCCTCGGCGGCGGCCAGGATCCTGGCCATGCCTTCGTATTCGGCCGCCGGATCGGTGGCGATACGCAGCTCCGGCAGGTTGCCGGCGTGCTCGCCCGCCTGCGCCTGCAGGCGCGCCTGCAGATCGCCGATCGCCATCGGTTGCCCGTCCCAGCTCAGCTGGTTGGACGCATCCAGGCGCAGCTCGATCGGCGCTGGCGGTTCGGGCCGATCGATCGTGCGATCGGTGGTCTGTGGCAACTGCACGGCAATCGGCCGGGCCACGATCGGCGCGGTCACGATGAAGATGATCAACAGCACCAGCATCACATCCACCAGTGGCGTGACATTGATCTCCGCCAGTGGGCCGCTTCGTCCTGCGCTACTGAACGCCATGTGCCGCTCCCTGCAGCCGGGCCGTTCGCCCAAGGCCGACACTACGGCGCGTGCCGCCCCGAATGGCAGTGCCGGTATCCGCAACATTCAGCTGCCGTTGCCGAGCGGCGGCGTGCACGCAATGCGAAACTGAATTCAGCCAGCGCCCGCTATGCTGGGCGCCATGACCCGACGCTCTTCGACCGCCCTGTCCCTGCTGCCCTTGGCCACCACGCTGCTGATCGGCTGCGCCAATGCCCAGTCCCTCGATGTCCAGAATGCGCAGCTGAAAGCCGCCATCGCTGCCGCCGAGCGCGGCCAGTTCGATCCCGGCCAGGCCGGTGCGCTCAGCCGCCACCCGGCCTATGGCTGGCTGGAGTACGCCAACCTGCGCCGCAACATCGATACCGTCGATACCGCACAGGCACAGGCCTTCCTCAAGCGCTACGACGGCCAGGCCGTGGCCACCACCTTCCGCAGCGTGTGGCTGCCCTCGGTCGCGCGACGCCAGGACTGGCCGACCCTGCTGGCCAACTGGGCGCCCACCGACAACGCCGGCCTGCGCTGCGCACAGCTGACCGCGCGCCAGGTGACCGGCAAGGTCGATCCGCAATGGATCAGCGAGGCACAGGACCTGTGGCGCAAGAACGGCAAGTCCTTGCCCGATGGCTGCGATGCGGTTTTCGCCGTGCTGCAGGCGCAGGGCGGGTTGAGTGACGCGCTGCGCTGGGAGCGCATCGACGCCGCCGCCGACGCGCAGCAGCCGGCGGTGATGCGCAGTGCGGCGCGCGGCCTGCCCGCCACCGACCTGGCACTGGCCAACACGTACGCCGCGTTCGTCGACAAACCCAACGCCAGCGCACTGAACTGGCCGCGCAACGAGCGCAGCCGGCGCATCGCCACCGATGGCCTGGCCAAGCTGGCCAAGGCCGACCCGGGCGCCACCGAGCAGCAGCTGCCGCAGTACGCGCAGGCCCTCGGCCTGAGTGCCGACCAGCAGGGCCAGGTGCTGTACCAGATCGCGCTGTGGACGGTGGCCTCCTATCTGCCGGAGTCGGCGCGCCGCCTCAATGCAGTGCCGGAGTCGGCGTATGACGAGCGGTTGCACGAATGGCGCGTGCGCGAGGCCATGTCGCGTGGCGACTGGCCAGCGGCACTGACCGCGCTGCGCAAGATGGGCAGCAAGCAACGCAGCGACCCGCGCTGGCGCTACTTCGAAGGCCGCATGCTGGAGAAGACCGGCCAGGCACAGCAGGCCCAGGCGCTGTTCCGCGATGCCGCGCGCGCCCCCACCTTCCACGGCTTCCTCGCCGCCGACAAGCTGCAGCAGGGCTATACGCTGTGCCCGTGGAAGCCGAACGACAGCGCGCAGGCGCAGGCCGTGATCGCGCGCGACCCGGCCATCCAGCGTGCGATGGCGCTGTACCAGATCGACCGCACCGGCTGGGCCGTGGCCGAATGGAACAGTGCGCTGTCGCGCTTCGATGACACCCAGCGCCGCCTCGCCGTGCGCGTGGCGCAGGACAACGGCTGGTTCGACCGCGCCGTCTTCGCACTCGGCAAGCAGCCGCAGGAACAGCGCCTGTACGACCTGCGCTTCCCGCTGCACCACGACGCCACCATCCGCCGCGAATCGGCACGCAACGCCATCGACCCGGCCTGGGTGGCGGCCGAAATCCGCGCCGAGAGCACCTTCACCCCGCGCGCGCGCTCGCCTGCCAACGCAATGGGCCTGATGCAGGTGCTGCCGGCCACCGGTGCCGGCGTGGCCAAGTCGATCGGCCTGACCGGCTACGGCGGCGCCGACAGCCTGTACGACCCGGACACCAACATCGCCATCGGTACCGCGTACCTGCGCCAGCTGATGAACAAGTACGACGGCCTGCCGTACGTGACCATCGCTGCCTACAACGCCGGCCCGACCCCGACCGCCCGCTGGCAGGGCCAGCGACCGGGCTTCGATCCGGACCTGTGGATCGAAACGATCAGCTACAAGGAAACCCGTGAGTACGTGGCCCGCGTGCTGGCCTTCAGCGTGATCTACGACTGGCGCCTCAACGGCGATGCGCTGCCGCTGAGCGACCGCCTGATGGGCCGCCTGGTGGACAAGCGCAAGAGCTTCAGCTGCGCCGCCAACGCCGACCAGGGCGGCGATTGATCGCAACACGGTAGTGCCGGTCGCTGGCCGGCACTGCCCGGTGTCCATTCCCTGGGGAGGGAACGCAATGAGCCTGCTGGCCTGGATGGGGATGTTCGCCGCCTGGAGCCTGCTCGCCACCTGGGTGCTGCGCTGGGGTGGCGCGGCCTGGATGGAAGGCTGGAAGTCACTGGCCTTCGTCGACAGCTGGGGCAGCCTGTGGGACGAAGCGCAGATCAAGCTGTACTTCCTCTGCTTGTGGATCGTCTACGGCCTGTGGTTCCTGGCCGGCCTGTTCGTGCCGGAGTGGCGCGGCCTGCCGTA